>CAZHOL010000001.1:0-44400 GCA_964534415.1 uncultured Candidatus Saccharibacteria bacterium
ATTATCAACGAAATCTGCGTCGACAATCTTGACGCGGATTTCTTTTTCTCCGTGTTTAATGAAGAAATATGCACCGGGCCATGGATTCAGTGCCTTGATTTTCAGAAAATTCGTTCGCGCATCGCCGGCCAAATCAATTAGTCCGTTCTCTTTCTTCATTTTCTTTGTAAAGGTCGCAAGTTCGTGATTCTGTTCCTTTGCCTCAATGTTTCCAGAAATCCATTCCGGTATTACTCCAGCTAGAATTTGTCCGCCCAGATGCGACAACTCATCCTCGATTTTCGACCGACCGGTCCATTCGGTAAAGAAAACTTGTTCCTGTCGGACGATTGGGCCATGATCCATTTTGTCATCCATCAACATAATTGTGACACCCGTATTTTTGTCGTCGGCCAGAATTACAGATTCGATTGGTGAAGCTCCGCGATATTTTGGTAAAAGGGAGGGATGAACATTCAATGTGCCCTTCGCAGGAATGTCGAGAACTGTTTGAGGAATTATTTTTCCATATGAAGCCAAAACAAACAAATCCCATTTCTCCGAATTTAATTTTGCAACAAATTCATCATCTAATTTTTCAGGTTGTACGAACGGCACAGAATTTTTGATAGCCCACTCTTTAACTTCAGAAGAATGTATTTTATTTCCACGACCACTCGGTCTGTCAGGTACGGTAACAATGAGAGCAGGAGTCAAATCGGCTCTCTGTAATTCATCCAAAACCCCAACACTAAATTTGTCAGTACCCCAAAATGCGTATTTTATTTTCATTTGTTTTTTTCTAAAGGCAATTCGCGCACATTTTTTGCTTTATCAATAAAAAGTATACCATCTAGATGATCAGTTTCATGCTGAAAAATTTGTGCGAGCAATCCCGTGCCTTCCATCGTGAATTTATCGCCTCGCTCGTTATACGCCTCGACTGTTGCACGACTTGCGCGTTTAACTTTGCCGTAGAGAGGACGAACAGATAGACAGCCTTCTTCCATTCCTTTGCGATCTTTGGACATGAAGATAATTTTAGGATTGATGAAGACCGTTTCCTGCGGACCATTAACCTTCACAATACTAAAAACATTCGGACTAATTAAAAACATCCTTTTTGAAATTGCAATTTGAGGTGCAGCAATAGCGACACCGTCATGCTGTGACTCGAGAGCTTCTCGCATTTCCGCCAATTCTTTTTGAAGTTTTGCCCTCGTAATATCCTTGAGTGGCACCTCTTTTGCGATTTGACGCAGTATTTTGTTGTCTTGTTGAATGATTTCTCTCATTTTGTTGTTAGCAATAGTATGCCATAAAAGGGTCAAAATACAAGGTTAAATGACACTTTGTGCATCAATTTCAACTTTGTATTGTGGAGGCAAATTTCGCAATTTGTGAATCAGCACATCCTCAATCTGTTTCAATTTCGAAAGTTTAATAATTCCATTCATGACATATCGCCCGCGAACCCGTTCAACGAAAGCAGGGAAGTAATTGAAATCCTCTGGCCCAAAATATTGTTTCAGAACTTCAAACTCGCGTTCCAGTTTTTCTTTCGAAGTGGCGGTGGTGCTAATTTTCACAATCGTGCTAAACGGCGGATAATTAAATTTCTTGCGATCCAAAAATTCTTGTCGATAAAAATTCGCCAAATTTCCCGTCACAGCGTTTTCAAAAATATCGTCCTCAATTTTGCGAGTTTGAATTAGGAAGTTTTGCGTGGCAATTAATCGGCAACTCAACAAAATTTTCAAAATTCTCTCGCGAATTTGAAAATCTGGAATCGAAAGCATTGCATCAATCGAAATTATGCCAACATTTTCAATTGGCTCGCGCATGTAGAGTAGGGCCATTTCCGTTCCAACCAAAATTCCTCCAGGAGTTTCTAGAAACCTGTTAACTATTTCGGTTGCTTTCTTTGGAGTCGGCGCCTTATTTTTATCCAACACAAAAATTTTCGCTTCAGGAAGAAAATCTAAAATCTGTGCAGAAACTTTATCAATTCCAATTCCAATTTCGGTCAATTTCCAACTCTGACATTTCACACATTTCTCACCTGAATATCTCTGCTCACCACAGGCGTGACATCGGAAATAGTTGTCTGGCTCGGTGGCATCTTTGCCATAGAGAACGACCGGCGCGCCACATTTGTGACAAGTCACAACATGCCCACAGTCACCGCAGACGATCAGGGGCGACAAACCCTTTCGCGAGACATACAAAAACGCGCGGTGATTGTTGGTGTGATTGTTGCGCAACATATCCTTCATTTGATTGGAGAAAATGGGGAAAGCTTTCTCGACCTTGGATTTGTTCTTCATATCAATCACCGCAGTTTTCGCCGTCGAGAGAGAGCGGAATTTTATCTGATTGTATTCGGTTAATTCGTGCTGATCGAATCGCCAGAGGGTTTCGGCTCGCAGGAGAAAGTCGCCGAGATACAAATCAGCACCAATACTCGAGGCGTAGAATTCTGCGAACTTTCGAAAATCGAAATACGGGCGCATCATGGTTTTGTATCCACCAGAATTTTCTCGCTCGAGAATGATCGCGCCGAGTTTTCTAATTGGCAAGCTGAAATATTTTCCAGTGGCAATAACTAGGCAGGCGTTCTCTGATTCGGTGACGGCTTTCCAAACCTCAAGCATCTTTTTTTTGTTCACATCACCAAGCAAAACGAAAGTATTCACCTCGATCCCTTTAGAAAGTTTTTTCGAAGCATAATGCGCATCCTCAATTGTCGGCACACAAAAGAAAACCGACTCGCCCTTGGCAAATTTCCCGCGAATAATATTTTTGTAATTGGCAAATCGCTCCTCGTCCTCGCTTTGAATGACAAATTTGTTGCCTTTGTTTGCGCGCACGGTCTCGTCCTGTCTGAAACTAATTTTCGCCACATTATCCAAGATGTGTTTTGGAATTAGGAAGTTTATAATTGCCCCCGCCGAAGTTAGAAAATATTTTGCTGTCTCGCTCGCCGCGGAAATGAAATTTTTGTCGAAGGAGAAACTTTTGTTAATTGATTTGATTTTCTTTATTCCAAAATCTGAATTTTTGATTTCTTGCTTCAAATCTTCAACTGCTCGAGTTTCGATTACTAATCCTTTGTATTCCTTCTTTCGGACAGGAATTGTCACAATACTGCCTGGCTCGACATGTTTCTGCGAAAAGTATGACAAATACTCTGCCTTTATCCCTTTTGCGAATGGTGTGACTAGTACTACATACATGTTTGAAGTATATCAAAACGGGCGGGGCGGGGGTATATATAAAAAGTCCCCCCGGAGATCCGGGGGGTAGGAGAGCATTTCGCCCAGTATGTTAGCCGAGAATACGCTTCTTCAGTTCTTCAGCGATTTTTTGTGCACACTCCTGAAAATCCAAAATAGAGAGTGTCTCTCCTTTTTGCGTGATGTACGCCATAGCAAGTCCGTCCTGAACTACCATGATACGACTCGTAACCTCTTCAATAGATTCATTTTGTAGAATTGTCTTCATCAGAGCGGAGTTTCCATCTTTTTGTGCATCCTTGATTATACGATCCACAGCGAATTCAACAAATTTCGCATGCATCTTGTTTCTCCTCGTGTTTGTGGTTTTTTGTTCCTCTATATCAATACTAAATGCAAATTATCATCATAATTGACATTTGTCAATAAAATCTCCCCAAACCAACCGAATTGTAAATTTCCCCCAAAAGTAATATACTTCACCCATCTATGGGATTTTTCACACCAAAATTGGGTATTGATTTGGGTACGGCAAATACGCTTGTTTTTGTACCGGGAAAGGGAATCGTTTTGAACGAACCTTCCGTCGTTGCGATTTCCGAGCAGGACAACAAAATTCTCGCCGTAGGTCTCGAAGCCAAGGAAATGATCGGTCGAACTCCAGAGAGCATCGTTGCATATCGTCCAATGCGTGACGGCGTCATCGCCGACTATCGTGTAACCGAGGCTATGCTTTCATATTTTTTTAATAAAGCTCTCGGCAAATGGAATTTTTTCAAACCCGAGGTGATGGTTTCTGTACCTGCTGGTGTAACTTCAACAGAGAGACGCGCGGTGATCGAGGCTGCCATCAAAGCCGGTGCCAAAAACGCCTATGTTGTGAAAGAACCAATTCTTGCGGCGATTGGTGCGGGAATTCCTATTCATGAAGCTCAGGGCCGAATGATCGTCGACATCGGAGGAGGAACAACTGACGTGGCCGTTATCTCGCTCGGAGGAATCGTGGCTTCAAAATCTGTGAAATGTGCCGGCAACAAAATCGACGCGGCAATTTGTGACTACATCAAGAAAACTTTCAATCTCGCCATCGGTGACAAAACTGCAGAGCAAATCAAAATCAAGGTCGGGTCCGCCATTTTTCTCGAAGATGAATTGGAAATGACAATCAAGGGTCGCGACTTCCTGACTGGTTTGCCTCGTTCCGCCGACATCAAGACAAATGAAATTGTGAAAGCTATCAGTAAAGAACTTTACGAAATTATCAAAGCCATCAAAGACGTTTTGCAGGACACTCCGCCTGAATTGGCTTCTGATATTATCGATAACGGTGTCACTATGACCGGAGGATCGTCGCTGTTGCGTAACTTTCCAGAGCTAGTTTTCCGTCGAACCGGTGTGAAAGCCACTCTCGCCAAGGACGCCTACTATTGTGTTGCGAAGGGAACAGGAATCGCGCTGCGACATTTGGATACTTATAAAAAGACGATTATTGCGAAGCAGTAGGATACTTTACAGATTTTACCCCTCATCTCAAAAAGTATATAATACCTCCATATGACATCTCAAAACCTCCATCACTTCACAATTTATGTTGGTGATTTTGATTCCGCCATTTCAGAGATTGCGAAAATTTGTCATGAAGTTTTAAATTTCGAACTCGAGGGTAACTCAAACTATTTTTTACACAAATTCAGTGACTTTTTAATCGATGACGCCAGACTATTTTCAGAAACCAAAAACCGCAAAATCAAAGTGGGTGATTCTGCTGTGTCTGTCATTTTATTTGGAGGCACCAACACTGAATCACAGAATGCACTCCTGAAGCTTTTCGAGGAGCCAATTCCAGGACACTATTTTTTCCTAATCGTTCCGAAAGTTCACATCTTGTTGCCAACAATTTTGTCACGTGCGGTGGTCATAGAGAATTTTGCCAAAAGAGAAACGGATGATCGAGTCGCGGAAATCTTCAAAATGAGTTTGAAAAAAAGAATGGAGTATGTCGCTGATATTGTGGATCAGGTGAAAAAAGAAAAGCTTTCGCGATCTGATTTGCGAAACCTTGCAGACAAAATTATGATTGAATTGAATCAGAAATTTCTCGAGGGCAACAGCGAATTGGCCGAGCCACTAAAACATTTGAATAAAATCACGCAGTATTTGGAAAACCCAGGTGCTTCATTAAAAAATATTTTAGAATACATGATGTTGCTAATTCCAAAATCTGATATAATTGGGCGGTAATAATAAAAATATGTACGATTTCAAAAACTTCAAAACAAAATTAGAGCAAAAAGCAGAATGGTTAAAGAAGGAATTTTTCTCAATTAGAACTGGACGAGCGGCGATTGGATTGCTCGACAGTGTCTTCGTTGAAATGTACGGATCACGAATGCCGTTGAATCAGTGTGCGACTATCGCAACAGAGGATGCGCGAACTTTGAAAATTAATCCATTCGACAAAAGTCAGGCTCAGGCAATCGAAAAGGCTATCGTTGTGGCGGACCTCGGTGTGGGTGTGGTGAATAACGGTGCTGGAATTAGAGTTATTTTTCCAGAACTAACAGGTGAGCGACGCGAATTATTGATTAAGCAGGCCAAGAAAAAATTAGAGGAAGCCAAAATCTCACTTCGACAGGATCGCGACGAAACTGTGAAAGATATCGAGAAGAAAGAAAAAGACGGGGGAATGTCAGAGGATGATAAATTCCGATTGAAAGAAGACATGCAGAAATTATTCGATGATTACCAGAAGAAATTAGAAGCGATGACTGCGGACAAAGAAAAAGAAATCAGATCATAATGTCAATAATAATCTTCATAATAATTTTAGGTGCGTTGATTTTCGTGCACGAATTAGGGCATTTTTTGCTTGCCAAGAAGAATGGAATTAGGGTGGATGAGTTTGCTATTGGATTTCCTCCACGATTGTATAGCGTCACGAGAGGTGAGACGAAATATTCGCTGAATCTCATTCCATTTGGAGGATACGTCAAAATTTTCGGGGAAAATCCAGACGATGAATCACTGGATCCGAATCGAACAGATAGTTTTATAAACAAATCGCGCTGGATTCAAGCTGCGGTTTTGGTTGCGGGCGTGGTATTCAATGTGGTGTTTGCTTGGTTTCTATTTTTTGTGATTTCTATGACGGGGGCGCCGGCCGTGGTTACTTCAGAAAATTCGGCGTATATAAAAAATCCGCAGTTGGTCATTACAGAAATTTTCAATGACTCACCAGCTGTCGATGCGGGACTGGTTGCGGGCGATGTAATCAAGAAAATTTCAAATCAGAAGGAAAGTTTCGAGGGGGCAGATCTCAGCCCTGATATTGTCAAAAAAATTATTTCTGAAAGCACCGGAAATGTCACGATGGAATTGGCCGACAGAAAATTGGAAGTCACTCCACGAACTGGAGTTCTTGGCGACACTCGAGCCATTGGAATCTCGATGGAAAAAATCGGTGAACAAAATCTCACACTGGCGCAGGCGATACCAGAGTCGTTTAGAATGACATGGGACAGCTTCAAAATGGTTTTCACCGGACTGATTTCAATGTTTGCTGGCGACGTTTCTCTCAAAGAGGTCTCTGGCCCAGTCGGAATCGTGAAAATGGTTGGAAGTGCGGCACAATTTGGATTGGCGAATTTGTTGGCTTTCACTGCGGTGCTCTCTATCAATCTTGCGGTTCTAAATATTATGCCTTTTCCCGCACTCGATGGCGGACGGTTGCTTTTCCTCGGTATCGAAGGAATTACTCGTCGCAGAATTAAACCAGTGGTGGCAAATTGGGTAAACGCTGTCGGGTTTATGATTCTAATTGGGCTCATGATTTTGATTACGGTGAGTGATGTGTTGAAGCTTTTTTAATTTCTACTTTATTTTTTAATTTTATTGTTGACTTTATCTCTTACCAATGTAAAGTTTAATATAGAATGCTGGCCCAAAGCATACTATGAAATATTGAAAGGGCCTTGAAAGCTCTTTCTTATAGGGGGTTGACCCCTCATTTCATAACAACAGGGCAAAGGAGAACGAACATGAATGCATATCTGAAGAAATTTTTGGTGCAAAGTGTTGGTGAACATGCGTGCCCGGCGATACAACAAGGCTGGGAAAAGGTGAGTTTGCCTAGTCTGCGTCACAGCAGTAAACCCCTATGCTTGTACGTCTATGATTATTTCCAATCGACAACGTGCGAAATCAAGGAAATTATTTTGGCACTGTTTGCATTTGTTGCGTATCACCTTACCTTATATGTGGTAACAATTGATTTTGTCTTTATCGATAAATTTGCCTATCGGGTTGCGGTTTATGTTGTCACTTTGTCTGTGCTTCTCTATGGAGCACGTTATGTATATTTGAGAAGATCAAGACGCGAAAAGGAAACTGATGAAATATTCAAAACATTCTTGAGCCAAAAAACTGAATTATGCGCGGCTTTTCCGGGGATTGTGCAGAAATGCAATGCCGGATTCACTCTTCAGGAGGTGATATTTAATAGATTCGTCGAACTAGCAGGTGAAGTTCTCAGGGCTGAGAAGCGGCAAAAAGAAAACACCGATGAAAGTCAGCGAGGAATTTTATCGAATAATTTTGTATTGGCTCGAACCTCTGTTGATAATGCTTTACTAATTGCCAAGTACTTTGTTGACTTTGGTGACAGAAAGATCATTGGCGAGGCTTTTCGAAGGGCGGGGTCCAAATAGCATTTTGTGAATTATTGCGCCACACCTAACTCTGGGTGTGGCCTTTTCTTATATTTCCCCTTCAAAACATAATTTGATATTATATACCTATGAAACAAAGCGGGATTTTCACAAAGACTCGTCGCGAAGCACCTTCGGACGAAGTATCAAAGAATGCGCAATTATTAATTCGAGCGGGCTTTATCAACAAAGAAATGGCAGGGGTCTATGACATTTTGCCGTTTGGTTTGCGAGTGATGAATAAAATAAAAAATATTATTCGCGAGGAGATGAACGCGGTCGGTGGTCATGAATTGGAGATGACGGCTCTGCAGGATCCGGCTTTGTGGAAGCAAACTAATCGATGGGACGACGTCGCGGTCGACAACTGGTTCAAAACAGAATTAAAAAATGGAACAGAACTCGGACTCGGATTTACTCACGAGGAACCAATCACTCGAATGATGAAAAATCACATTAACTCATACAAAGATCTCCCAATTTGTGCATATCAATTTCAAACAAAATTTCGAAACGAATTGCGCGCTAAATCTGGCATCTTGCGCGGACGAGAATTTTTGATGAAGGACCTCTATTCATTCTGCGCTGACGAAAAACAGCAGGCCGAGGTTTATGAAAAACTGAAAAATGCCTACGTCAATGTTTTCAAACGGGTCGGTCTCGGAGAAAAAACTCACCTGACATTTGCAAGCGGTGGAACTTTCAGTAAATATTCACACGAATTCCAGGCGGAAACTGAATCTGGCGAAGATCTAATTTACCTCGACCGCAAAAAGGGAATTGCGATTAATAAAGAGGTTTTGAATGATGAAGTCGTTGCTGATTTGGGAGTTGATAAGTCGTCGCTCGAAGAGTTGAAAACAGTCGAGGTCGGCAACATTTTCAATCTCGGAACCAAATTCTCTGAACCTTTGGAATTGATTATCGACACCGAGGACAAGTCGCGAAAGCCTGTCATTATGGGTTCATACGGTATCGGAATCGGTCGTCTCATGGGCACAATCGCTGACATTTTTGCGGATGACAAGGGTCTCGTTTGGCCAGAATCTGTTGCACCCTTCAAATATCATTTGATAAATTTGCAAAGTGATAATGTTGAGTCTGACAAAATCTACGAGCAAATGCTTTCAAAAAATATGGAAGTTCTCTACGACGATCGCGACACTCGCGCTGGCACAAAACTAGCCGACAGTGATTTGCTCGGAATCCCATTCAGGGTTATTGTTGGAAAAAATTTCAGCTCTGGAAAATTGGAAATTGTAAATCGAAAAACAGGGGAGACTGAGTTGGTTGATGTTGAGAACTTCATAAAATAATATGTCAGAAAATCGAAGCATAAAAAAATATTGGAGAACAAAAGTCATGCCGTTTCTCTCGAACGACATCGGAATCGATTTGGGAACTGCAAACACACTCGTCTATGTTCCAGGCAAGGGAGTTGTAATCAATGAGCCATCGGTTGTTGCAATTAATCAGAAAACCGGCCGAGTAGTTGCGGTCGGGCACGATGCTCGCAAAATGTTGGGGAGAACTCCACAACATCTCACTGCTGTTCGTCCACTCGTCGACGGTGTCATTTCAGATTTCGAAGTCACCGAGGAAATGATTGCGTATTTCGTACGAAAATCTCAGGAGAATAACAAAAAATTGCTCGGCCCACGAGTAGTGATTGGTGTTCCTTCGGGAATTACGAACGTGGAAACTCGCGCCGTCCGCGATGCAACATTGAATTCCGGTGCCCGTGAGGTACACATTGTCGAGGAACCAATGGCAGCAGCGATTGGAATTCGTCTACCCGTTAATGAACCTGTCGGAAGCATGGTTATCGATATCGGCGGAGGAACAACTGATATAGCCGTCATTTCTCTCGGCGGAATTGTTCGTTCGAAAAATCTAAAAATTGCCGGAGACAAAATGAACAACGACATCATCTCGTACATTCGTAGTGAATTTAAAATTCTCATCGGCGAGAGAACAGCAGAAGAAGTTAAAAAGGAGGTCTGCAAAATTTTTCCAGACAAAGAACCTCTCGAGGCGGTTATTCGCGGACGTGACTTGATCACTGGTCTACCACGAGAGGTCGTCATCACTGACTCGGACCTGCGCGAAGCGCTTCAATCATCTTTTGATATTTTGATTGACTCAACAAAGGAGGTTCTCGAGACAACACCTCCAGAAATTGTGGCCGACATTATGCAACGCGGAATCTACATGACTGGTGGCGGTGCGCTGATAAAGGGAATCGATACTATGCTTTCTGAAGCTCTCTCAATGCCAGTCTATGTTGCTCCAGAACCACTGACTGCGGTGGCGAGAGGTACGGGTATAATTCTCGAAAATCTCGAGGTTTACAAGGATATTTTAATTGCCAAAGAAGATGACTTACCTCCAAAGAAGTAGCGAAAAAAACAGCAGACGTAGACGCAATGTGAAATTCGCATCAATATTTTTTGCAATCATTTTATTTGGATTTCTGTTTAGAAACTTTAGCGGCGGAGTTGTTCACACGGTTTTATACCCGATTAATAAAACAGCGAGTTTTGTATTTTCACCGATTCGAAATTTTGGAACATATTTGCATTCAAAAACAAAATTAGTTGAAGAAAATAAAAAATTAATTAATGATAAAAAGTTTCTGCAAATTGAACTGCTTTCAATCGAAAATCTGCGATCAGAAAATGAACAGTTGAGAAATGCCCTCGGTTTGAAAAATAATACTGAAGAAATTTCCGCTGAAATAATTTTGACACCTCCTTTTTCTCCATTCGATACTTTCGTTATTAGAGTTGTTGATCCTGTAAAAATCAAAATAGGTGACAGAGTGTTTGCAAATGGAATTTTGGTTGGTGAAGTATTGGAATTGCATTCACAAAATGCAATAGTGAAGTTACTTTCTTCATCAGGAACAAAGGTTCCAGTGAAAATCAACGACGAAATAATTGCGGAGGCGATTGGGCAGGGTGGACTATCATTTTTGATTCAGTTACCGAAAGATATTTTAGTTGATAATGGCTACCTCATTTATGCTCTTGGCTCGGAAAAGACTGTAATTGGCACAATAGAGTACATTGATAAACCTGAAAACAGCTCATTTCAGACAATTTACTTCAAATTCCCATTTAATTTTTCTGACTTGAATTTTGTGCAAATTAAGGGTGTCTAATTTCTACTAATAGTGTTAAAATATTGGCATGAAACGGGTTTTGTTCGGAATTTTTTTGATAATATCTGCCTTTATTTTCCCTTGGTGGGTTAGTGTTGCTCTCGTATTTTTCGGCGCCCTCTATTTCAATAATTTATATGAAGCCATCATTGTCGGAATGGTTATCGATCTGACTTATGGAGTGAATATAGAAATATATGGTTTCAATTTGATTTTCACATTTGCACTGACATTGATGCTGTATGTGTTGTCCATAGTTCGTAAAAGAATTTTAATTTAATGCTCTTCCGAAAAAACTTTAACAAAAGAATTTACCACCACATTGATCCAGATGAAATTTTTATTGATTCAACAAACTTGCCGGGATTCGACACAGATCAGTTCGAAGGTAGAATCGAAAAACCAATTTCAACTAAAACTTTTTTCTTTGTTGGATTATTTTTCGTGCTAATCGTTTTTATCTTTCTTGGTAAAAGTTGGTACATACAAATTAGTGAAGGAGATAAATATGCAGAACGTAGTGCAAACAACATGCTGAGACACACTCTGATTTTTTCAGAACGAGGTTTAATTTACGATGTAAACAGCGTCCCGTTGGCATGGAACGAGTCTGGCGAACCTAATTCATATAATTTGCGAAAATATATCGAAAAGCCGGGGTTTTCAAACTTGCTCGGCTATGTTTCGTATCCAAAAAAAGATTCTGCAGGATTCTATTACGACAAAACAATTTCTGGAGTTGATGGTGTAGAAAAATTTTTCGAATCGACACTTCAAAAAGAAAATGGCTTGAGAATAATTGAAACGAATGCATTGAATGAAGTCGTTTCAGAAAACACAATCAGACCTCCTCTCAAGGGAGACAATGTTCACCTGACTATTGATTCAGAAGTTCAGGGTGCACTGTATAATTCTGTGAAGACAATTGTAGATCAGGCAGGATTCGTAGGTGGCGGTGCGGTCATTATGGATGTTCACAATGGAGATTTGCTCGCACTCGTTAATTACCCAGAATTTGATTCGAATACAATGACTTCTGGTTTAGACACAAAAAAAATTAATTATATGTTGCGCGATTCACGAAAACCTTTCTTGAATCGAATTACGCAAGGACTATATACTCCAGGTTCTATTATGAAGCCGTTCGTGGCGTTCGGAGCTTTACAAGAGAGGATAATAAATCCTACCGACAACATTATTTCTACTGGCTCGATTTCAATTCCTAATCCATACAATCCAGATAATCCGTCAATTTTTAACGATTGGAAAGCTCACGGCCCTGTTGATGTTCGCAAGGCAATTGCATATTCATCAAACGTATATTTCTATGAAGTTGGTGGTGGTTACAAAGACCTAGTTGGACTAGGTATTGAACGTATAGAAAAATATTTTCGTAAATTTGGTTTTGGAAAACCGGTAAAGAGCGAACTGTTTTCTGAATTGGCAGGTACAATTCCAAGTCCTGATTGGAAGAAGAAAGTTTTCAATGATGATTGGAGATTGGGTGACACTTACTTTACATCAATTGGGCAATACGGAACACAGGTCACTCCATTGCAGGTTGTGCGAGCATATTCGGCTATTGCAAATAGAGGAACATTGATTGATCCAAAAATTATTGCGGAGCCATCGCAACCAGTAGTTACTGAAAAAATCGACGGAATAGATTCGTGGGTGTGGGACACTATTCATTTGGCTATGAGAGATACTGTGTTGTTTGGAACTTCAAAAGGATTGAATTACCCAGATTTTGAAATCGCTGGAAAAACCGGTACAGCCGAATTGGGTGTTTCAAAGGAGAATGTGAACTCGTGGGCGATTGGTTTCTTCCCATACAAAAATCCGCGCTTTGCTTATGTGTTCATGCTCGAGAGTGGAAAGTGTACTAACACTGTTGGAGGTGTCGCTGCAGCCAAAAATTTCTTCGATTGGATGAAGATTTATCATTCAGAATATCTATCAGCTAACTAACGTGTTATCAACAATTGACTTACCCATATGTGCGTGTATAATGGCTCTTACTTAATAAAAATACATGGCACAAAAACACTATCTTTCAAAGGATAAAATCAAGGAATTAGAGGCCGAATTGGACAATTTGAAAACTGTTCAGAGATTAGAAATTGCAGAGAAATTGGCGTATGCTCGATCGCTTGGTGACCTATCTGAAAATGCTGAATATCACGAGGCGCGAACTCAGCAGGGAGAAATTGAGGCACGAATTACAACTATCGAAGAAACTTTAAAAAATGCTGTTGTACTATCACATCACAAGGGTGACAATATTGCTGTTGGATCGACAGTCACTATCAAGAAAAAATCTGATGGTTCAAAAATAACTTACCAAATTGTTGGTGTAGAGGAGGCAGACATTCTCGCAGGAAAACTTTCATATGAATCTCCGTTGGGTCACGCCATGATGGGCAAGAAAAAGAAAGATGACTTTTCTTTTGAAACTCCAAACGGCGTGGTTGAATATACAATTGTTGATATAGAATAATAGTAGTATAATTTCTCAATATGACTTCATTACAGGACCTACAACAGGTTCGCTTGGAAAAGCTTAAAAAATTACAAGACGCGGGAAGAAATCCATTCACGGCAAGAACAAAAAGAGATACTTCTGTCGCTGATGTGCTGAAAAATTTCGATTCAATTTCAGCAGAACAAAAATCAATCACTCTCGCAGGACGAGTGATGGTTATTCGTGGACAAGGAGCAATTTTGTTTATCGAAATTTTCGACGGTACAGGAAAAATTCAGCTAGTTTTGAAAAAGGACGAAATGCCTGAGGAGATTTTTAATTTGTTCGTCGAGACGATTGATATGGGAGACTTCATCGAGGCGACTGGTACTTTGTTTGTGACGCAGCGTGGTGCACAGAGTCTATTGATCAAAGAGTGGAATATTTTGACCAAGGCTATTTCACCGTTACCTGACAAATGGAGCGGTTTGACTGATGACGATGAGAGATATCGAAAACGATATTTGGATATTTTGATGAATCCTGAATTGCAGAAAATTTTTGAAATGAAATCTAAATTTTTCAATTCTGCACGGCAATTTATGTTGAACGAGGGTTTTCTTGAAATTGAAACTCCGACTCTAGAATCTACAACCGGTGGGGCAGAGGCAAGACCTTTTGTCACACATCACAATGATTTTGATATTGATGTTTTCTTGCGAATTTCTGTGGGTGAGTTGTGGCAGAAGAGGGCTTTGGCAGCGGGCTTTCCTCGTGTTTTTGAAATTGGTCGGGTCTATCGAAACGAGGGTACTAGTCCGGAACATTTGCAGGAATTCACAAATATGGAATTCTACGCTGCATACATGGACTATATCGAAGGTCGCGCTTTCATCGAGAGAATGATGAAGCATGTTGTTAGTGAAACTTTTGGTACTCTAAAATTTAATGTGAAGGGATTTGATATCGATTTGTCAGGTGAATGGCCGGTGATTGAATATGTTCCGTATGTTCTCGAAAAGACCGGAATTAATGTTTTGACTGCTACAGAAAAAGAAATGGAAGCCAAATTGCAAGAGTTGGGTGTTAAATATGAAGGGAACAATCGTGAGAGATTAACTGACACACTCTGGAAATATTGTCGCAAAACTATTGCTGGTCCGGTTTGGTTAACAAAGCATCCAAAATTGGTTTCTCCACTCGCCAAGGCTTGTGAAGATAATCCAGAACTAACAGAGAGACTTCAATTAATTTTGGCAGGAAGCGAGCTTTGTAATTCTTTCTCTGAATTGAATGATCCAATTGATCAGCGGGCTCGATTCGAAGGTCAGCAGAAATTAATCGACAGGGGAGACGATGAGGCAATGATGCCTGATTGGGAATTCGTGGAAATGTTGGAGCATGGAATGCCACCTGCTTTCGGTGCATCTACAGTTGGTGACAGATTTTTTGCGATGTTGTGCGGAAAACCGATTCGTGAGATTACCTTGTTTCCGTTGATGAGGCCAAAGAAGTAGTACTTAGTCATATTTGCATAATTTAATAAATTGTGGTATTGTGTTGTAAGCCAGTTCTAACCCCTAACCTATAGGAGGGCAACATGCCCTATCATAAATACGAGAAAACAAACCGCAGCACCCCGTTGCGGAAGAAATTCGAAGCACGACTTGGACTTGCCTGCGTTATCCTTGCAGGTGTCATTTGGGTCGTGAGGTTATGCTTTCGATGATTGGGCCGGCGCGAAATCGCGCCGGCCATTTTGCTTGCATAATTCTGCAGGTGAGGTATAATAATAGTGTTCTTAGATTCATTTGAATCTTCGAACAGTAAGCTGACCGACAATGTCAGGGCGCTTAATGGGAATAGACGTATAGTCGGCTCTCAGTCGTGGTATTGATCAAGCGCCTTTGGCCACCCGACTTTAACAGTTCATTTTGTTCTTTCGAGCTTCGGCTCACATCTTCCATGTGGAAGACGCCATTCGTGGCAAAACTTCTTCCTTCGGGGAGATTTCATTCAGCGGGCACCTTCGGGCGCCTGTTTTCATTTTTATCACAAAAACCCGCCTAAAAATGGCGGTTTTTTTGATGTGCAAAAATGTGCATAACTTTGTTTGAAAGTGTGCAATTGTGGTGTAAAATGGTAGACAAGTGGGAAGGGGTGGGAATCTGGGAAATTCCAAATAAATACAATGTTAATCGGAGAATTTAAACACACAGTTGATGACAAAAAAAGAATTTCTTTGCCGATTAAATTTCGAAAAGAAATTGGTAAAAATATTATTGTCACAAAGGGTCTTGATAACTGTTTGTTTCTTTATCCGCTCAAGGAGTGGAAAAATATTTCCGAGAAACTTGGTTCGTTAGGAATGGGACAATCCGACACTCGTGGCTTCAACAGATTCATGTTGGCCGGAGCTTCAGAAATCAGTGTTGACTCAGTCGGAAGAATCCTGATACCAGATCACCTTAAATCTTTTGCAGGAATAGAAAATAAAGTTGTCTTTGCCGGAGTTCACAACAGAGTAGAAATTTGGGACGACGCTCGATGGGAAACATACAAGACAAGTGTTCTCAAAGATGCAGACAAGATGGCAGAAAAATTGGGAGAGATTGGTGCAATTTAATTCAAAATCATGGAACACAAATCAGTTCTTTTAAACGAAACAGTGAATGGATTGAATATCAAAAGCAATGATATTTTTGTGGACATGACATTAGGTGGTGCGGGGCATAGCGAGGCGGTTGCAAAATCTGGCGCGGAGAATCTTACGATTGTGGGCATCGATGCAGATTTTGAAGCACTCGATCGAGCCAAGGAGAAACTTCAAAAATATTCACACAAATTAATTTTGGTCACTGAATATTTTGATCACCTAAAAGAAATTCTCGAGAAAAATAATTTGAATTATGTCGACAAGGTTTTGTTTGATCTCGGATACAGTAGTTTCGAAATCGACAATGCAGAGCGTGGATTTTCTTTCCTCCACGACGGACCATTGAAGATGACTTACACAAATAATCCGGACTCAAAACAATTAACCGCGTACGACGTTGTAAATGATTTTCAAGAGGAGAATCTGGCAGACATCATTTACGGATTCGGGGAAGAAACTTTTTCTCGCAGAATTGCTCGAGGAATTGTCGAAGCCCGAGAAAAGAAACCAATCGAAACCACAGCAGAGCTCGCCAAAATTATCACCGAATCAGTTCCATTTTTCTATCGCAAAGGCAAAACACATCCTGCAACAAAAACTTTCCAAGCTATTAGAATCGCAGTTAACAACGAGTTAGACAAACTGAAAATCGCCCTCAATGATGCATTTGAAAAACTAGCTCCACACGGACGAATTGCCGTCATTTCATTTCACAGCCTCGAAGACAGAATTGTAAAAAACTTCTTCAGAGACAAAATCAAAGAGGGAATCGCGAACTTTGTTAACAAGAAACCAATAGTCCCAACTAGAGAAGAAATTATTAACAACCCCCGATCAAGAAGCGCAAAACTAAGAATAATAGAAAAAATATGACAAAAATGATTAGCAAAGCAGAACAAACACAGGTCAGATGCACAAAAATCCTTTTGGGTGCAACTGTCGTTTTGATGCTTGCGTATTTGTATACAGTAAATAGCACAGCATTCAGTGCAGCGGCTCAGGAATCTCTTTCTGATGAAATTGCAGAAACACAATCATCAATCGGAGAACTTGAATTAGATTTCATTGAAAAGAGCAACACAATTCATCCTGACTTGGCAAATGATTTTGGGTTAATTAAAATGGACAAAACAGAAGCAACATTCATAGCGAGAGGAACTTCAGACAAATTGTCATTTAATGAATAGTAAAAATATCACAATAAAATGGAGATTGTATTTCATATTTGCAATTTTCGTTTTCATTGCTGTTATTATCGAAGCGCGCCTGTATTACCTGCAGATTGTAAAACACGATGAATATGTAGATATTGCAGACAGACAATATTCGAAGGGGGTTAGAAAGCTGTTTGACCGCGGATCAATTTATTTTACTTCAAAAAACGATTCTGAAATTGCGGCCGCCACTTTGAAGATGGGGTACAATGTTGCAATAAATCCGAGCATCATTATGTCGCCCGAGGATGTGTACAACAATCTATCATTTGATTTAGAATTAAATGTCGAAGATTTTCTATCGCGCGCAGAAAAAGCAAATGACCCATATGAAGAGTTGGCAAAAAGAATAGAACCGGAATTAGGAGAAAAAATTAAAGAAAAGAAGTTGATGGGTGTCAGTGTTGAGAAAGAAAAATGGCGTTTCTATCCTGGAAAATCTCTCGCCTCACACGTTGTGGGCTTTTTGGCGTTTGATCAAGAGAATAAATACCGTGGCCAATATGGCTTGGAACGATATTATGATGAAACCCTCGATAGAACAGATGTGCAAGTCTTCAAAAACTTTTTTGTTGAGATATTTTCAAACTTGAAAAATATTATTGCTAGCGATAACACTAACAAGGGATCAATATATTTGACCATTGAGCCAGTGGCGCAAGGTTTCGTTGAGAGTGAGTTGGAAAATTTAAATAAAAAATATTCTCCGAAAAAAGTCGGCGCAATCGTCATGAATCCTATGAATGGTGAAATTACTGCAATGGCATTGAATCCGACGTTTGATTTGAATGAATTTACAAAAGTTGAAAGCTCGACCGTATTTCAAAACAATTTGGTTGAAAGTGTTTATGAGCTCGGGTCAATTATGAAGCCTATCACGATGGCCATTGGTCTCGATCAGGGCGTGGTGACTGCGGCATCGACCTATAATGACAAGGGCTCTATCACTATGGACGGCTATACATTTTCTAACTATGACAAAAAGGCGAGAGGGATAGTAAATATGCAGGAAGTTTTAAACCAGTCGTTGAATACTGGAGTTGCACACGTCGTTTCGTTGCTCGGCAAAACTTTCCCAGAAAAAATGAAAAATATTTTTGGAAACAAAACTGGAATCGATTTGCCAAATGAAGTTTCAAATATCATCAGAAATTTGGATAGTCATGTTGCAATTGAATATGCTACAGCATCATTCGGACAGGGTGTGGCCGTTAGTCCAATATCAATGGTTACTGCCCTATCAGCACTCGGAAATGGTGGGAAAATTGTTCAGCCCCATGTTGTGAAAAAAATTGAATATCAATCTGGATTTTTGAAAGAAGTTCCTGTGAGAGAGCCAGTGCAAATTTTCAAGAAGGAAACTTCAGAAGAAATTTCGAGAATGTTGACGCGTGTCGTTGATGAAGCCTTGCGTAAAGGTGAAGTGGCTTTACCACAATACAGTATCGCAGCAAAAACCGGAACGGCGCAGATTCCGCAGCCAGGCGGCGGCTACTATTCTGACCGTTATCTGCACTCGTTTTTCGGATATTTCCCCTCATATGACCCCAAATTTATCGTATTTTTGTATATAATAGAGCCAAGGGGGGCAGAGTATGCTTCAGAAACTTTGACTGATAGTTTTATGAATATCACAAAGTTTTTGATCAACTATTACGAAATCCCACCTGACAGAGAGAGCGTAGTAAAATGACAATGAAAGATTTTCTTAAAAAAATCATAACAATAAAGATCGAGATTATTGCTCGGCTGTTGCTGTTGCGACATAGACCAAAGATTGTGATGATTGTTGGCGCGACCGGAAAGACTATCACGAGAGATATGGTGTACGAGGCACTTCGCGACAAATTTTCTGTTAGAAAAAACTTTACCAGAAAAAATGATTTGAATTCTATTTTGATGACAATTTTGGGTCGCGAAATTAATTTAGAAGAGATTTGGGATTCGATTCGTGTTTTGTTTTCATGTTTCCTACAGATATTTTCAAGCAATTATCCGAAATGGCTGGTGATGGAATTCGATGTCAGCCATCCAGGTGATATGAACGTTGCGAAATGGTTAAAGCCAAAAATCGCGATAATAACAGCACTTGGTGATGTACCAAATCATGTCGAGTTTTTTGAATCTCCAGAGGAATTAATTGCAGAGCAGACAAAACTGGTTAAATATATTGATTCAGGTGGTGCGTTAATTTTGAATACTGATGATGAAGCGTCTCGAAAAGTTAAATCTAAATCAAGAGTGAAAGTCTACACTTGTGGGCTAGGTGAAATGGCAGACTTTATGGCTTCAAATAAATCGGTGGTGTATAACGAAATAAATGTGAATAGGCCTCCGATTGGAATTAACTTCAAACTAAATTATTACGGCAATACGGTGCCGGTTTCAATAGAAGGAGTGCTCGGCGATCAATACATATATTCCACGATGTTTGCGGTCGCAGTCGGCATGTCGGTTGGAGTTTCAATTGTTGATATCACAAAAAATATTTCGAGCTATCAGACTTCGCCCGGCCGGCTGAATTTAATCAGGGGAATGCATGCATCAACAATTATTGATGATTCGTATGACGCTTCACCTCTGGCTATGGCCAAAGCTTTGCGAACTTTATCGGCTTTGCATGTGCATGGTTTGAAAATTGCGGTTCTCGGTGACATGTTGGAGTTGGGGAGATTCTCGAATAATGAGCACAAAAAGATTGGTGAGCTGGTGGCGAAATATAAGTTTGATAATTTGGTGACAGTTGGAATTCGCGCTGAGACAATTGCTGAATCTGCATACGGTGCCGGCGTGCACAAGAAAAAGATTTTTTGCTTCAAAAATAGCGAGCAGGCAATTGATGAAGTTAAAAAGCTGCTAAACAAGGAAAAGGGTAGTGCGATTCTCGTAAGTGGCGCCAAGGAGATGGTGATGGAGAAATTAGTGGCAAGTATTGTTGATGTGAAGGTTGATTCTGAGAAAGTTTTGGTGAGAAGATAATTCTGTTGTTGACAACATGTTTCGCAGAGTGTATCCTCTTAGTTAATAAGGTTTACCACGGCAGTAACTGGCCGATGTCCTCTGGACATTTGTGGTACATAGAACCATAACCTCATGTGCACGGCGAGTGCACAGTTACGAAAGGGTTCGAAGGTGGAAACAGAAATTCACGTTATGTTGTAAGCATTCTTGCTCAACTTCCAAGTGGGCGAGAATTAACTAACGACAGCAACATGATGTGACTGTGATGTGAGGGCGTCATCCCTTGCGATTTCCCCGAAATGGCAGCGCGCTTGAAGTTCTCCGGGTGACCGGTTTCTCAAGAAAGCGGGCCTTTTTTATTTCCCATTTCCAACAAATGTGATAATATCTTTGACATGGCCCTATCGTCTAACGGCTAGGACAGTGCCTTCTCAAGGCATAAATCGGGGTTCGATTCCCCGTAGGGTCACCATTGATCTGTACCCCAAAAAGTGGACACAGATTTTCATAAAAGTTCGCAATTTGGTAAAATAGTTTCATATGAAAAGACAAAAAGGCTTTGCGAGTATTCTCGCTCTGTTATTAGTTCTACTTGTTATTGCTGGTGGCGTCTATTTTTATCCTCAGGCTAATAAAGACGAATCAAACGATTCAAATGTCTTCGACGCCGTAGAAAAAGCAAAAGAGGTTGTTGATCGGGCTAATACCCGCTCTGCAGATTCGATGCAAAATAGTGATGATGAGCAAGAGGTGCGGGTAAAGACTTCTGGAATTAATATAGTTATTCCTGAAGGTGTAGCCGCTAACGATGTGAATGTCGGAGGCTATACAGGAATTAGATTTTCTTTAGGTCAAAATTATTGGAAGTATTTAGGTAATGACGGAATTGTTACCACCGGTCTTGTGGTTTCTGCGGGATTGGAAAGCAAAAATGATTCTTCGGGATATTTATGCTCAACTAAAAACTTTAGTAATAGAGACGAGGCGGATTCGAAAATTACGGCAATGATTGACGGTCAGAATTTTATAAAATCCACAGGTAGTAATTATGGTATGAATCAGTTTCAGAATAGTGAGAGATATGTTCAGATGCTGAATGAAAATCAGTGTAGAGTTGTTACTTTAAGCATAAATGGAGCTAATCCTGAGGCAATTAATTATAGTGAAAGGGAGAAAGAGGAAATAAAGAAAAATAATGAAGTCTTTACTAAATTACTTGAAACTGAGAAAGCGAAGATACTTAAAGACATTACGATAGATTAAACCATACTCAACAATATAAAGTCACCACAAACTTCATGCATAAAATTCCAAACGACTTCAATCTATTATTGAAATCGAATAGAGACGTCTTGAAGCTTTGGGAAAAGTTACCGCCACTTGTGCGTAACGCAAACTTTTTTCATTTAAAGTATAAAATGATATAATCACTCAATGGAAAAAATATCTCAACTCGAAGCAGAAATCGCCAAAATCAACGAAAGAAACCGCCGAGTCGAAATAGACAAAGCGTGGGAAGTTAGTTTAATTCGTCGCATCTCCATCATAATTTTGACATACATTGTTGCGGGATCTTGGTTGTGGGTGATTGATGAGAGTTATGTTCTTCTAAAGGCGGTCGTGCCAGTTCTCGGTTATTTGCTTTCAACTCTTTCTATTCCTCAGATAAAGAGAGTGTGGGTTAAAAAATGAAATACACTGACGAATTTAATTTCACGACCTATATTTCTAAGCGGTAATTTTTTGTCTAATGTATTTTTTAAATTCTAGCTTGTTTGTGAATAGAGGAATACTGTATTTTTGGCATACAATTTCTACATTTCCTTTTCTCCAGAAACCCTCTGGGCAACAGACAATTAGTTTTCCAGAACTTGCGTATAATCCCAACTCCAGCAATGATATCGGAGATTTTGTCGCCGGATCAAAATACATTACAATATAATCTGAAATGTCTTGCGCGTTCAATTCCCATGTAACTTGTTCATAAAAATTTGGATTGTCGATACTCTGTTTCCATGAACTGTCCCAATTATCTCGCCTTGGACTAAGAATGAGCACATCAGAATCATTTAACTCTCGTTCAAATTCTTGCTGCCAATTTTCTGCGATGCCCATCTCTATGCTTCCAGCAAGAAATATAGTAACTTTTGATTCCTTAATTATTTTGTTTGGTGCTTTTATTATCTTCATGGTAATTATATTATAATATAACATCATATTAATAAATGTTAAACTATATTAATGAATTGTGCATACTGTGAAATTGAAGACATAAAGAAACGTGAGATACTGGCGATGATTTGAATTACGAAAAGTTTTTTGTAATAATTAATGCATGATTAGACTAATAGAAAACAATTTAACAGGGGAATTTAGAGGAGAAAAGCAAGAACAAATTCAAAAACGTCGTTCTGAATTAGATGCAGACGGTAATTTAGAGAATGATGATTTGGAATCTTTGCTATATTATGAGTTTACAGAAGATGAGCTGAGTTTAGAAGAGCAGTTAACAATGCATTACTTAAAACTTAAATCTAAAAAACCAAAGGAAGCAGATGTAATGTTAGAGGAACTAAGAGACGTTGGAGAATATGTTGCAACCAAGAATGGGAATGAAAAAATTGTATTTTCTGATGATATAAATAAATTTTGTGAAGTTCTTTACAAATTTATGCCACATTTCAAAATCGTGCACGAAGGTAAAGAGTATAAGATGTAAAAATGAACCTCACCTCCACCTACATCAATCGCGCCGGCGAAACTTTCCCTGTGAAATATTACGAAGGTATCGAACCAACAGAAAATCTGGAAGGGAAAGTTCTTCATTCGGTGCACGCATTTTGCTTTTACAATGGTAAAATGGTTTTGATTAATCATCGGGGTCGGGCGTGGCAACCGCCGGGAGGGCATATCGAGCCGGGTGAAAACTACACCGACGCCTGCATTCGCGAAGTTCACGAAGAAACCAATATGAAAGTTCTGCATCAGGAATTGATCGGCTTTCAAGATGTCTATGAGCCGAATCAAATCACTCGGCAAATTCGCATGTTTTGCATTGTCGAACCATATGGCCCATTCGTCTCCGACCCCGACGGCGACGTAACCGAAATTCGCCTAATTGATCCCGCAGATGTCACGAAATACTTTAACTGGCGCGAGATAGGTGCGAGGGTGATGGAGAGGGCTTTGCAATTATTAAAATCTGCTATAATTCAAGAATGAACAAAAATCTGAAGTGGCTCGCGACGATCTCAATTTTTTTATTTATCTTACTTCCGATGCTCCGTGTTTCTGCGGAAAATTACAGATCATATTTCATAGATACATTTTTTGCAACACTAAATGTCAATTTAGATAGCACTGTTGATGTTGAGGAAGTAATAAAATATGACTTCACTGGACAATATAACAAGGGTTGGCGTTCGATTTCTCATAAAGGTATTGGGGCCATTACGGATATTTACGTTTTAGATTCTGAAGGTCAGCCACTACAATATTCTCCTAACAGATTAGAAAAAACAGACCCTTCAAGCTGGGGCAAATTTACATATAGAAAAGAAAATGGTTACACGAACATCGAGTGGTACTATAATGAAAAAGATTCTTCACCGTCGTGGACGATGGTCTATAAGGTGCATGGCCTAATTGGGTTCTACGAAAATCACGATGAAGTCTATTGGAATCTCTTCACTGCATATGAAGTCCCTGTAGTAAATATTGTTAGTAAAGTTGTTCTGCCAAACACTGCAAAGCATCTTCAAAACGCCTTCTATCGCACATACGCTTCCAGTGCGGCGCACAATTTCGATTTTGGTGAAAATAACACCTTCATTTTCCGAGCCAATAACGCCATACCAAATGAAGCCTTAACTATCGCTCTTGGTTTCGAAAAAGGTGTCATTACTCCGTCGGCATATTGGAAAGATTTATTTTTGTTGAATCCAGGATTTATTGTGGGGGTACTTATCATTTTATTAATGATAGTTTTCCTATTTATTAATTATTACTTCAGAGAGTATCGTACGAAGCGCGATAAAGCAATTGTGGTCGAATTTGAAGCGCCAGAAAAGCTTCGTCCTACAGAGTTAGATTTGATTTACAAAGAGAGTTTTTCAAAGAAAACATGGGCAGCAACAATTGTAGATTTGGCAGTTCGTGGCTATTTGAGAATTGAAGAGGTTCAAGGAAAAAAGATGCCTGTTTTTGTCAAAGTTATCAGTACCGCTTTTGCGGCCTTTTGGATATTATTCCTTCTTGCTGTTGCGTATTCCTCTTTTGTTAATGGGCAATCATTTAACCTTGTTGCATTGGCACCATTAATTATTATCATTGCCGTAGTGTACAAGCTCGTGTTTAAAAGTAAGAATGATTACGAGATTAGTCTCATCAAAGAGTATGCGGACGATGCCGAATTAAAGTTATATGAAAAATCTTTTTTGACTGCCCTGTTGCCTGGTCACGGTACGTTTTCAACTAGACGAATGAAAAATTCTCCCAGTTTATCAAGAGAGCTATATATAAGAATGAAAAAGATTGAGGAAAATATGTTAAAACAATTTACATCTCAGAATCCTGGTGTCTATCAGAAATCTCTTACATTAAAGATCAAGAGAAAGATAGTGATGTATACTTCTATTGGATTCATTTTTGTTGCATTTTATTTTTTGTCTTCTTTGCTCGGTAGATCATATATATTTGATCAAGCAATGGTTTTCACAATATGTTTTGTCTCGACAGTTTTATTATATTTATACTTCTACGTATACAACCCTCGTCTGTCAAAATCAGGAGAGGACCTTTGGCGAAAAATTGAGGGATATAGATTATATCTGAAAACCGCTGAAAGGTATCGTGCACAAAATCTTACCCCGGAGATATTTGAAAAGTTTCTCCCTTACGCCATTATTTTTGGAATTGAGAAAAAATGGGCTAAGAATTTTGAGTCAGTTGTTAAGGATAGTCCCAATTGGTATCATTCATCACCTTCAATCATTGGTGGATCATCTTTTGCATCTGGAAATAGTTTTTCTATTTCTGGTTTTTCGACCTCATTTTCTTCAAGTTTCTCCTCGGCCTTTTCTTCTTCTGGTGGCGGAGGAGGTTCAGGCGGTGGTGGAGGAGGAGGGGGCGGTGGTGGAGGAGGTGGCGGGGGCGCCAGTTAAAATTTACAAAATCTGATATAATATTGGAGTTAATACTAAACATATGTCAACAACACCAACAGCACAAGCATTAGAGCAATTAAAGCGTGAAATTGAGGCTACAAAGAGAGAACTGCAATCCAAACAAAACGAGCAAAAGAAAATTTCTGAAAAATTGCGAACAGTAGAGCGAGAGCATCAAAATTTTGAAAACAAATTGCGCGAAAAAGAAAGGGAGCTCGAAAAATTTAAATCAGAAGGGGCAAAAACTCAGACTGAATTACTTGAGATTAATACAGAACAACAAAACATCGAACGCCAGATTTCAGCACTAGAAAAAGAATTATCTGACAGCACTCGCGAGATGGATAATATGGTTCGAGAGTTGCAGAAATTGGCTTCAAAAAAATAATTTGCAAAGACGGCACTGTTGTGTTTTCGTGCTATTTTTTGTTGATAAAACACTCATCTGGTAATACAATTTATTTAGAGGAACATTTTCAACCAAGGAGGTTTATATGTCACGTCGGAAGAAAAAGGGACACAAGAATAATTTTAGACTTGTGACCAGGTATCTGCACTGTAAACATAAAAAAGTCAGCTTTAACAGACATCACCGACTGCCAGAGTGCCGTGGCGGCAAGATTACGAGCAGTAACTGTGTATTAGTAGACGTGGAGTCGCACAATGCTTTCAATGCACTTGTGCTTGTTGCAAGCCGACTCTGCTGTATCCTTGAAAAATTTGTCTGCGCAGAACATATTGCCTTTGCTCTGAACACCATTACTCGCATTTTTGATTATTCCATGCGCGACGAATACAAGAATGTAGCGGAATTGAAGTCGGCTCATGACATCAAAAAAGATGAGTCTTATCAGTTGCTGTTGAGGTTTGCATCAATGCTCAAGCATGTCAAAATGCGAAATGTTCTACCTGAACATTTAGATTATGCTGTAATGAAGATTCGAACAATTTCGAGAATCATTGCAGGATCAAGACATCGTTTATTGCGCCCAGATCGACTGGTAAAGCAATTCAATAGTATCTGGTTGCCCGATTGTGATCCTATTCACTATGGATATTGGGCTGAAAAGAAAAAACGTAAAAAACACCACAAATAGAAAGGAGGAAGATTCCCCCAAACGGCCCCGACGCAAATCGGGGTCTGTTTCTTTCTTGCTTGATTTTTAACATAAATAGGCTAGCATAATATCTGGACGCACAACCAAGAAAGGAATAAGCGTTGCATCAGAAAAGACTGAGGAGAGTTGATACATATATCCAAGAGGGAGAAGATTCCTCCGAGATTGTGTATGATGTTCATCACCGCAGACCAAAATGCCGCGGTGGCAAGGATACAGCGGATAACTGTGTGGAGGTCGACAGAACTTCACACGAGGTGTTTAATTCTTTGGTACAGCTCGCAGCTAAATACTGTGGTATCAAGGAATGGAAAGTAGAGGCCTGTCACATTGCGAAGGTCCTGAATGTAATTACAACGATTCAACAAAGACTTTTGGTTGACCCACAAACGGGAAAACTAAAAGAACCCAGAGTCGTTGTGTCTGAGTTTAATCAGGTGTGGTTGCCGGAACGGGATCCGATTCGGCACTCTGGAATGTAAGCGTAAATAAACTTTCAAATAAGGAGGTGGTATCGCCCACATGGGGGCAGGGTTCCGAGCAAGTCAGTGATTTGCTTGGGACCCTTTAATTATATATAATCACAGCAATATGAAAGACTTCAAAAAGAAAAAAACCGACTGGGGCAAAGTCGCTAACTGGTACGACGAACACCTAAAAGAATCGAATAATTATCATTCGCAGGTAATTTTACCGAACCTCGCGCGTCTCATTGATTTGAAGCCGACCGAATCACTAATCGAGTTGGGTTGCGGTCAGGGATTTTTTCTCCAGCACCTTTTTGAAGTTTCAAAAAATCTCGCGGGTGTTGATTTGGGTCCTGAATTAATTTCAATAGCAAAGCAAAATAATCCAAAAATAAATTATCTAGTTGCTTCTGCAGATGACACACATATTTTTCCAGAAGACAAATTCGATGTCGTGACAATTATCTTGGCTCTTCAAAACATGAAGAATTTACATGCAGTTGTTTCTAATGTTGCGCGCCTAATGAAAAAAGACGGGCGAGCATATATTGTTTTAAATCATCCCGCATTTCGCATTCCAAAACAAAGCGACTGGCATTTTGACACTAGAAATTTCGAACAACATCGTCTAATTAAAAAATACATGTCAGAATTGGAAATTCCAATTGATATGAATCCTGGAACTCGTGGTAAAAAAGAAATGACCGTTTCATTTCACCGACCATTGCAGGTTTATTCGAAAGCTTTCAATAAAAATGGGTTGGCAATTACAAAAATCGAAGAGTGGATTTCTCACAAGAAAAGTGAAATGGGGAAGAGAGCTCTCGCCGAGGACCGCGCCCGCAAAGAATTTCCAATGTTTATGTGTCTAGAGCTTAAAAAGATTTAGCTTTACTCAATCTCATCCCAAGAAACCAAATTCCAGGATCCTGAAGGTCCTGAGGTAAATTCAATATTCGAAATTCCGGTTTCGTAATTAATTGTTGTTCCGCCGTCCATTATTATTTTATTTGCCGTAGCCTGTTTAGCAGTTGCTCCGCCAGTAAAATACATCGTTCCATTTTGTGCATTTAATATTACAGATTCTGTGCCACCTGAAACTTTGATTGCGTAATTTGATCCTGCGCTGCCGCATCCTGTAGTGTTGGGACAGGCGCTAGTTGTTACTGCCATAATTTGGCTTCCTGAAGTTCCAGAATTTTGCATTGAGCCACCTTCAATGATTTCGATTTTTCCGTCAGACACAATCACGCCGCTATTCGCACCGTAATTCGTTCCGAGTTTAATGACTCCTGCTCCCGAAACTAGAATTTTTCCAGTGACCCATACTGTATCGGTTAAAGTTAGCACAGCACTTTCTGTAACAGTTAAGTTGCCTTCAATTTTTGCGGGGCCAATTGAGGCGGTTTCAACTCCGTCATAAACTTGATTCCCAGATAGAATATCGCCCGCTTCCGCAACAGATTTCCACTCATCGATATTTCCTGCAGATATTGGCATAGGTTCTTCTGATGGATTTGTTCTAGATGTATCGCAAGATTTATTATTGCCTGACCCAACTTTACAAAACAAATCTCCAAAAATCGTAGAATTTTTTACTTCATTCGCCCAAGCAATTCCGCCAGATGCTCCAACATTCACACCAGAAATTTTTCCGAGAGATGCGCTGGTTGATGCGGAAATTGCGCTGCCTGTAATTGAGGTGTATCCCGACCCTACAATGTCTCCATTTGAGTATACATTTCCATTAATAGTTGCACCGCCAGACAATTCAAAACCTCCTTGTCCAGATTGAATTCCATAATTAAAGCTCACACCAACACCTTGTCTAATTTGCAGAAAAAGATTTCTTTGAAAATCTCCTAACTCAGAAACGATGCTAATAGTTTTGCCTTCAAATGAATCAGTTGTGTTGATGGTTGCAGTTCCATTCGACAGTGTTAATGTCTCGGCAGAATCTATCGACATGTTTTTCTTTAGTTTATATAAAGTCTCCTCGCTAGCGCTGTTTGCAATTATGAAAGCTTCCTTTGATTCCAAAAACGCTCGCCCGATTTTGTAACTATTTAAAACAGGATTAGAAACTCCATAAATAATAACCATTGAGATTACCAAAAAGAAAATAATATTTGTAATTACCACATATCCTTTTTTGTAGTTTCTTTTATTCATATGAATGCCTCAAAATTGCAAATCCGTTAAAACTTTTGGTTTTAGTTTCTTTATCTGCGGTGTAGGTGATGTCGAGCTCAACTTTCATTGCCTGAGAAACTGTTGATGTTGCTTGAACAAAGTAGAGACGAGTGACTGTCATGTCGCTCGGAGTTAAAAAATTTTCTTCTCCAGAATCCTCTGTGTATGTCACTCGTCCCGAAGCAAATGAAAATAATTTCGTAACGGGCGTTTCGTTTTCAAAACTGTTAATGGTCAAAGTACCTTCATCAATGTTCAATTCGCTATTAGAAAGATCAATGGAATCGCCAGTTCTAATATCTCTAGTGATTCTGTCTACGATTGTAATACCGACTCGATCAACTCTCGGTTCTACTGCTAATTTTTTATAAATCCCATACATTTGCATTAAAAGATAAACAATTGCACCAAGAACAATAACAATTCCGGCCGTATAGAACAGCATTTCTATCAAACTGAAGCCTTTTTTGTGGTTAATTTTCATAGGTATTATGAATTAACATTTCAGTCGTGCGTGTCACCGTGTTTTCTCCTTCAGTCCATGAAACTGTGATAGATGCGAGTAGAGTATTTGGGTCAATGCTTCCTGAATCTGAAATTACGTCATTCGCATCTCTTTTAACTTCATAAAGTTTAAAAGTTCGGGCATATAAATTTTGATGCAGAATGGCGGTTGACGTCGAAACAAAATTTTCTCCGTTCCAATGCAAATAATATGGAGTTTCTTTCTCGAGTGGTGAAATGTTTGCTGACCAACTCTGATCGCGCATAAATTGCAGAGCCTCGGAAGTTTCTTCAAATAACAATGCTGTCTGCACATTGTGACTATTTTTCATTGAAATATTTATGTAAGCTAAAAGGGAAGAAGTAATCGCTACGCCGACGAGCGTAACAATTGCAGATGCGATAATTATTTCAACAACACTGAATCCCTTTTTGTAATTCACTTTGCTATTCTACCATCGAAACATCTCCCAATTTTCCGATTTTCAACCGAATTGAGTTTTCTGAGTCGGTTTTTTCAGTAATTGTAATAGTAATAGGACCGTTATGATTTATGTCGCCCTTCAGTTTTGAAAAAACGACAACATCGTCCTCACCAGGAATGTCATTTGCGATTTCAAATTTACTGTTGATCTCATTTCTTTCATTACTCTCATTACTTGAGATGTATGATGAGCCTACAAAATATGTGAAAGAGTCCTCGCTGAATTTTATTCCGTAGTTCTGACCGTTTTTGCCAGTAATTGCATTGCTTCTGGCGAGTTCCAATTTTGAGACTATGTTGTCGGAGATTGCCTGAATTTCTTTTTCGCTAACTTCGCCACTGAATGACTTGATTGTTACATATGAAATTATTGCAAGAATTGCGATTGAAAAAAGCAACTCAAGAATTGTGAATCCGCGTTTGTTGAATCTCATTTAAATATTTTAACATAAAAACCGCACTAATCGTTTGCGGTTTTTACAAATCAAAATTTATATTTAGTTGAAAGAGGCTTCTACGACTGTCTTCACCAAACCACCGTCTGCCTTGCCCTTGAGGTCCTTCATAATTGCTCCGGTCAAAACCCCAGCTTTTGTTTTGTCCGTTACACCTAACTCCGTTTTTTTAGCTTCAACAACTTTCTTGATTTCTTCTTCACTCATCATGGCTGGCAAGTACTTCTCAATTATTGCCAACTCTGCTTTTTCAGAGTCTGCCAATTCTGGTCGTCCTCCTGCAACGAATTGTTCAATCGAATCTTTTCGCTGTTTTGAAGCTCGCATCAACACCCGCATCGCTAATTCGTCATCGACGACTTCCTGTGGAGTTTTTCCTGTGGCAACCAATTCATTTGTGAAAGCTGACAAAATTCCTCGAAGAACGTTCAATCTGTCGGTGTCTTTTGCTTTCATTGCTTCCTTCAAATCTGTTTTAATTGTTTCAAAAATTGACATATGTAAATAATTATTTGTTTAATGGAATGATTTTAACATATTTTTGAAAGTCTTGGTATAATTCACTCATATGGACATCATTTTAATAATTTTGGCAATTCTGATTTTATTAGTAAACGTGGCGGTGATTTTTATCTTTCTCCAGTCAAAAAAGACCAAAGAGGCCGGCGAGAATACCGGTTTGAGTCTGGTTATGCAACAGTTGAACAATCTCGGCAAAACTGTGGAAGAGAAATTGGGTATGAGCGCGCGCGAGATGCAGGAGTCTCTGAAATATCAGGCCGGTGAGTCATATAAAGTCATTCGCGACATCACTTCACAATTAACAAAATTAGATGAAGCCAACAAACAAGTGGTAGGATTCACTGACCAGTTGAAATCACTGCAGGACATTTTGAAAAATCCAAAACAACGCGGAGTTCTTGGTGAATATTTTTTGGAAACTGTTTTGAAAAATGTTTTGCCACCTGATAGTTATGCGATGCAATATAATTTGGGAAAGAATGATGATCATAACGATTTGATAGTAGATGCCGTTGTTTTTGTGAAAGGAAAAATAATTCCAATCGATTCCAAATTCAGTTTGGAAAATTACAATCGATATATTCAGGAAACTGACAAATCTCGTCGAGATGAATTGGAGAAAGTTTTTGTGAACGACCTCAAAGAGCGCATCAAGGAAACTTCAAAATATATTCGACCGGAGAAAAACACTTTGGATTTTGCCTTCATGTTCATTCCGCATGAAGCCATCTATTACGACCTGCTCGTCAATCGAATCGGGGATAGGGGAACTGACGGCGGAGACAATTTGATCGAAGTGGCAGCGCGAAAATATAAAGTCATCATTGTTTCGCCGACTTCATTTTTGGCATATTTGCAGACGGTATTGCAGGGTCTTAAGGCGCTTCAAATTGAGGAGCAAACCAAAGACATTATCAAGCGCGTTGCTGAATTGGGCGCGCATGTCGGTTCATATGAGAAATATCTCTCGGCGCTCGGTAAATCGCTCGGCACAACTGTTACTCATTACACCAAAGCTCATCACGAATTGAAGAAAATTGACAAGGATGTCACTAGAATTACAGGGAGTTCGATTGGAATAGAACCAATTGTGGTGGAGAGACCGGAGACAGAATAGTTGGCAACATATTGACTTTATGGTGTAAAAGACTAGACTTTGTACTAGCTCTTTTTAGTATATTTTAACCCAAACGCAGGAGATTGTTGTGAAAATTTCAAATGATTTTATTCAATTTGCTGAGCCATTCCAAATTGATGTTGGTGGGCAATTTGATACATTCCACTCGACAGACTTTGAACGCTTCGACACGCCTCTTTATGAATCTGATTGGGCTCTGTCTTCGCATGAGGTCCCCGATGGTTCGCTTGGGATGTTGAAGGTCACACCTTTTCGTATTAATCGGAGTATATTTGATCGTCGGGAGGCCAATGTTCCATACGAACGAGTCATTGATTTCGTGCAGTTGAACGACGGATTCTTCATGGGGACATATGGGCTCGTGTCGGCATATCTAAGTCATCGCAGGATGATGCGGAAAACCGGAATGAGATTCATCTCTCCAGAAGTTCCTAAGCGACTCCCAATTGTTTGCCGGCCGAGCGTCCGTTACGAGCCGATCGATGAAATCCCCTATATACTTGGTGCTGAGTGGGACCGTTATCAATACGGCTCTATTCAAAAGGATTTGGGGCTAGATGGCCACTGTGTCGTGCTTGTGTTCCAAAGGGCATGATTGCAGGGTTGAGGAGGTCGAATTTTGGTGCCTTGTTGCGCTAAGATCGACCTCCTTATTTTTATATATAAATCACTTGCTAAAATAACGTTTTCGTGTAAAATAGGGGAACTTATAAAAAACACATATATGGCAACAAAAAATACAGAAAAAGCAGTAAAAAGCGAGTTTGCAGTCATCAAAACAGGTGGCAAGCAATACCTTGTTCGAGTTGGTGATATTATCGACATCGAAAAACTTCCAGAAGAGGCGGTCAAGGACAACAAAATTTCATTTGATGAAGTTTTGTTAATGAACGACGAGAAATCAACACGAGTCGGAGCTCCTACTGTATCAGGTGCCAAGGTTAGCGCTGAATTGGTCAAATCTTTCCGAGAGAAGAAGGTTATCGTTATCAAATACAAACAGAAGAGTCGATACTTCAAGAAAAACGGCCACCGACAGCCAAAGATGAAGATTAAAATTACTGCAATCAAATAAGAAAAGGCCCGCGAGAAGCGGGTTTTTTGTTTATCTAAAACCTATTCTTTAATGCATTCTTCAAAGTCTCCGAATCAGAGTATTCAATCTCTGCACCAGTAGATAAGCCGCGACCCAAAACAGAGATTTTAATTTTTCTCTCGTCGGTCATCTTTTTCAAACTATCACGAACTATGTCTGCTGTATGTTCTCCCTCAGGATTTGCATTCAAAGCCAAAACAATTTCAGTCAATCCAGAATTTTCTTTTACAGTTTTAATTAATTCATTCAAACGAATTCGTTCAGAATAATGTTTCGCTAAAATCGGCACCGTGCCACCGAGCACAAAATATTTTCCATTGTAGCTTCCGCTCTTTTCAATTGCATCCAAATCAGTTTCGTTAGAGACAATCAACAAATAATTTTCATCACGATTTTTACCAGAACAGACAGGGCACTCATACTCGCCGTGTCGTGCTTGGAAAAAACGAAAACACTTTTTGCAGGTGCTAACGCTATTTTTCAATTCGCTAATTAAATGTGCAACTTGTTTCAAATATGTGGGATTTTGTTTCAGGAGAAAGTACACGAAACGAGTAGCTTGGCGCGGACCAACACCTGGAAACTTCTTCAAATATTCTGCTAACTCGTGAATCGCGTTCATGTTTAGAAATTATCAACGTCTGTGTTGCCGTAATCGCTCTTATCAACATCACGGAAAGTAGATTTTGTATCGTCGAAATACAATTGAACGACACCAGTCGGACCATTTCTGTGCTTTTCAATCAAAATTTCAGCAATATTTGTTTTGTCTGTTTGCTCTTTGTAGCGGTCTTCACGGTGAATAAATGCTACAACATCGGCATCTTGCTCGATAGAACCGGAATCTCGGAGGTCGGATAGACGAGGTTTTCCTCCACGTTGTTCGACAGCACGAGAAAGTTGTGACAAAGCCAACACAGGCACCTCCAATTCACGCGCTAGTGATTTCAGTGAGCGAGAAATTTCTGTGACCTGTTGAACGACGTTGTCATTGTTTTTGCTGGTCGTTGGTGCCATGAGTTGTAGGTAGTCGACAACGATTAGACCGAGACCGTGTTCACTTTTTAGTTTTCTTGCAGTTGATCGCATCGAAATAATATTGTTTGCGGGTTTATCATCGATGTAAATTGGAGCTTCAGACAAAACACCTAAAGTATCTCGTATTCTTTCAAAGTCTGATTCGAGCGTCAAATTACCTGTTCGCAAATTCCAAGCGTTAACCTGTGCCTCTGCTGCGAGCATTCTGTCTATTAATTGCTGCGCGGACATTTCGAGAGAGAAAATACAGACGCCGACTTTTTCGCGCACACCAACATTTCTAGCGATATCGAGGGCGAGGGAAGTCTTACCGACCGATGGGCGCGCCGCTAGAATGATGAGGTCAGATTTTTGCAATCCGGCGAGCAAATTATCGAGACCTCTGAATCCAGTCTTCACTCCGCGAATCTCGTCTTTGTTTTTGTGGAGATGATCTATTCTTTCCCATGCGCCACCCAGAGTTTCTTTGATTGAAACGAGTGTCCTAGTATCGTTTTTGTTTGTAACATGAAAAATTTTCTTTTCTGCCTCGTCCAAAATGTTTTCAATCGCTTGCTCTTCATTGTATCCGAGAGCAGAAATTCTTTCTGAAGCCTCGATCAGACTTCGCAAAGTGTGTTTGCTAACTACAATGTCGGCATAATATTTGATGTTGGCTGATGATGGGACAGAGTCGGTGAGCTCGGTCAAATATACGCGACCGCCAGCCTGATCCAATTTATTCGCATTCTTTAATTTTTCTGAAACAGAAATCAAATCGATTGGCTGTCCCTCAGAATATAGTTTCAAAATGGTTTCGTAAATTGTTTTATGGCGAAGAGAATAAAATACATCAGGACTAATTATATCCATAACCTCGTTGATTGCCTCCGGTCTCAACATAATTGAACCGAGCACAGCTTTCTCCGCTTCAATGTTGTGTGGAGGTACTTTTAATGTATTTTTTTTCTGTTGTTCGCTCATATTTTTATATCAATAGAATAGCACAAAAACATTTATGAAGTTTTTCTAAAAATCTCACAAAATGTGGATGAAAAGGGGATTAGTCTCGTCCTACTTCCTGGCTTTAATTTCAAAGCCATTTTGGCCGTCTATGATATCAAATCCCAGAACCTTTGCATCTTCACGTAATTTATCAGAAGTTGTAAAGTCCCGATTTTTACGAGCCAGTTCGCGTTTGTGTGCAATTTCAACAACTTCATCAGGAACAACAGAATCTTTCAATTCACGAGACATTTTTTCGAAACCAATTCCCAAAACCTGGTCCAGAATTAAAATAGTTTTTTTCTTTTTCGACGCAGAAATTTTCTCATCGCGCATCATTTCCCATAGCACAGCGATTGCTGAAGCGGTGTTCAAGTTGTCAGAAAGGGCGGCGTTGAATTTTTCAATTGTTTTTTTGTCGGCGCTTTCAAAAAACTTTGTTTTTGTATTTTTAAGCAAACGCAAAATTTTCTCTACTGCACTTTTCGATGCTTCGAGAGCTTCAATTGTTAAATTTTTCTGCGCACCGTAGTTTGTCGTCAATAACCAATATCGAAAAATTGCAGGAGAAATGTTTTTTGAAATTAATTCATCGACGTACATAACATTGCCGTCAGACTTTGATAATTTTGTTCCATTCAACATCAAATGATTGAAGTGTATCCAGTAATTTGCGAGAGGTTTTTTAAAAGCTCCAACAGATTGTGCAATTTCGTTATTGTGATGAACTGGAATGTGTTCAATTCCGCCGATGTGAATATCAAATGGCTGACCAAGTAATTTTCGAGACATCGCAGAACATTCAATATGCCATCCTGGAAATCCTACGCCCCAAGGAGACTGCCACTCCTGCTGCCTCTTTTCGTTTGGATTTGAGAACTTCCAAAGCGCAAAGTCGGTCACATTTTTTTTCTCACTGTTGAACTCCACGCGTGCACCTTCTTTTAAACCTCCTACATCAATATTACCGAGCTTTCCATACTCTGGAAATTTGCTTGTATCAAAATATATTCCATCGCTTGTCCTATATGTGAATTCATCTCGTTCTAGAATTTTAATAATTTCAATTTGTTCAGGAATATTTTCCGTTGCTTTTGGAAATGAAATCGAGTCGACATCCACATTAACCGATCGCAAGTCGCTCATGAATTGCGCAGTTACTTCCTCGGCGATTTCTCGGGCGCTACGATTATTTTTTTTGGAAGCTTTCTCCATTTTATCTTCGCCATCGTCTCCATCACTCACCAAATGACCGACGTCTGTGATATTTATAACCAACTTTGTCTTATTCCCGAGGTAATCAAAAAATCTTTTCAAAGTGTCGGAATAAATGAAAGCGCTAATGTTTCCAAGATGCTGTTTTGAATATACAGTTGGCCCACAGTGATATATTCCAACGCGGTTTTTTCTGATCGGAATGAATTCCTCTTTCGTGCCAGAAAGCGTGTTCTTTAAGAAAATTTTCATACTATAACCATTTATTATACTTGATCACACCAAATGTAAATAGGGAGAAAATCGCCATAATTAAAATTATGATTCCAAAATCATTGGCCGAACCAACAATCGGCATATTAACGGTGTTCATGTTAAAAATGTTTGCAATCAAAGACAGTGGCAACACCAAAAAAGTGATAACTGTGAGAGTTTTCATCACCTCATTTTGTTTTGTGGATAACAGAGAATTGTTTGTTTCTCGCAACTCGTCCAGATATTCTTTGACAGAAGTTATCTCGTTTTTAACTTTCAAATATTCACCGATAATTGTTTTTGCATAATATTTGAATTCTGGTCCAAAAAAACTATCGCTAGCGTTCAATAAATTCTTCAAAACATCGTGATGCATAGAAAATGCAGATTTAAAGTTGATCAATTGTCTATTCAAATGAGAAAATTCCCAAACCATTTTTCTTTCATTTCCTGAAAAAATGTTGTCCTCGGCGGTTTTAATTTTTTCTTTCAGAGCCTCTAATTTGTTGTACAGATTGAGATAAAGATGTTTCAGCATATAGAAGAATATGAAGCCACCGTTCATGGACATGTTTGATTTGTCTAGAATAGAATCCACCTCAAAAACTTTGCTGAATTCCAAAATGGCACTGTATGGTTCGTATCGATTTGTGATCAAATAATCCTTGCCAATTACGAAATCAATTTCATGAAATCTATTTTCATTCGCCGAATCAATTTTGTCGCTGATAATTGGGAAGTGAAGTATCAAATAAATATTATCATCGTGCACATCAACGTATGGTCTGTATGATGGTGTAAGCAAGTCGCTAGCAATGTTAGGGTCGAGAGAATATTTTTCTGCAATTTGCCTAATTTCTTTTGCAGAAGGGTTCTCGAGATCGACCCACACTGTATTTTTGTGTTTGTAATTTGAAATCATTCAGAAATATTGTACCACAGTATATTTATGTAAACTAAAATTGACCCACAAGTTATAATTTGAGATAATTTCGGTAATGAAATTTAACTTTAAAAATATCTATTTGTCAGTTGCTAGCATTTTGCTAATCGTAATAGTTTTTTTCGGAGGTTATTTTACAGCTAATATAAAATCTTTTGATTCAAATATTTCTTTTACAGAAATAGTTAATGCATCTGGTCAGGCCGACCTAACTAATTTTTGGAAAGTTTGGAATTTGTTGGATGAGAAATTTATTTCATCGGCCACTTCTTCAAAAATATCAAACGAGGAAAAAATAAATGGTGCAATCTCGGGTTTAGTGGATTCACTAGGAGATCCATACACAGTATTCTTTCCACCAAAGGAAAAGAAATCTTTTGATGACAGCTTGAAAGGGAATTTGGAAGGAGTTGGTATGGAGGTTGGGCTAAAGGAGGGTGTAATTTCTGTAATTGCTCCGCTCAAAGGTTCTCCTGCAGAGAGGGCTGGTATCAAGCCTGGCGATATTGTTGCTGAAATTGATGGTGAAACTACTTTAAATATGACTGTTGAAGTTGCCGTTTCAAAAATCAGAGGCAAGGCTGGTAGCACTGTGGCTCTGACAATTATTCGTGAAAATGAAAAAGAGCCACTGAAAATTAATATTGTGCGTGAAATAATAAAAATTCCTAATCTAAAGACTGAATTGCGCGAGGATGGAATTTTTGTCATCTCGTTGTATAACTTTGGTAATAGTGCTTCTGCAGAATTTAGGAAAGCTTTGCGCGAGTTTGTTTTGTCAAAGAAATCTAGATTAATTCTCGATTTGCGAGGAAATCCTGGAGGATATTTAGAATCTGCAGTTGACATTGCTAGTTGGTTTTTACCTTCTGGAAAGGTAATTGTTCAAGAAGATTTCGGAAAAGAGGTGAAAAACTTTCGCGCAAACGGACAAAATGTTTTTAATGATAAATTAAAAATGGTTGTGTTGATAGACAAAGGATCTGCGAGTGCTTCAGAAATTCTTGCCGGAGCGCTTCAGGAACACAAAATAGCTAAACTAGTTGGTACAAAATCATACGGTAAGGGTTCTGTGCAGGAATTGATAGATATTGGCGACGATACTTCACTCAAAGTGACAATCGCGCGATGGTTAACTCCAACAGGAAAATCTATTTCTGAAGGAGGATTAACACCTGATTATCTTGTGGACAGGGCTCCAGAAAAAATTGAACTTGAAGACTTCCAAATGAGCGAAGCTGTCCGTATTTTGAAATCTATGTAGATTTGTGTAGAATGGTGGCATGAAAGTCTTTTTATTGAAAAACGTATCAAAAATTGGTCAGAAAGGGGATATAAAGGATGTGAAGGAGGGCTATGTTCGCAACATGCTTTTGCCTCGTGGTTTGGCTAAAATTGCAACGCCTGCGGATATCGCCGGCGCGGAGAAAGCTTCAAAAATGTCCAAGGAACACGAGGAGGCACGAACTCGAGAAATTTACAAAATGTTTGACGAAGTTAAGGGCAAGGTCGTCACCATCTCAGAGAAAGCCAGTGAAAAAGGGCATCTATTCGCCCAGATCAGCAGAGAAAAAATTCTCTCCGCAGCCAGCGCACAGTTAGGGACAAAAATCGAAGATTCATGGCTGATTGCGCCCGAGCACTTGAAAGAGGTTGGGCAACATAAAATCGAATTGCATTTTAAGAATAGGAAGAGTGAGTTTGTGTTAGAGGTTAAAGCTTTGTAAAAATAAAAAACCACTTCGAGATGAAGTGGTTTTTTAATGTTAATTTATTTAACCGACACCTCTACAAATCGCTGAATTTTACCATCAAAGTTAGTCTTTCTTCGGCTTCCGAATTTCACGATACCGTCTTTGATTGCGTAGATTGTGTGATCCTTGCCGATAGCTGTATTTGTGCCAGGGAGAATTTTGCTTCCTCGCTGTCGGATGATGATTGAACCAACCTGGGCTCGCTCTCCGTCATGGAGTTTAGTACCCAAATACTTTGGATTTGAATCTGTAAGGTTTTTGGCTGTTCCGGCGGCTTTAACTGTTGACATATTTTTGTAATTAAATCTTTATCTAAATTTTATCTGCTTGTAATATAATATAATGCGTTAGGTATGAGTCTAGAACAAATCAAAGAAAAAATCAAGCCCTTTTCGCCCATCTTGAGTTGGGCTTTAAATATAGCAATTTTCCTTGCGTTTATTTCGCTTTTAATTGCGCTTTTCCAGGTTAGAGCCATCAATGCTCGAAAAGAGGGAATAGAGGTAATACGAGGCGATTTTGAAGCAAATTTTGCCATTTCTACGGCCAAAACAGGTGACACCGCGGACAAAATTGTGGCATCCAAAACCGGCACCAGGTATTATTTCTCAAATTGTTCCGGTGTACAGGCCATCAAGCCGGAAAATAGGGTATTTTTCGAGTCAATAGAGGCCGCCGAGAGGGCAGGTTTGACACTTGCAAAAAATTGCAAAAAACCCTAAAAATGAGCATTTATGGCTTGAAATATGGGTATTTTGGCTATTGACTCCAAAATAGTGGGTGTGCTATAATAGACCTAACTCGGACGTTAGAACGTTCGAGCTTTTTTGTTTCAGGCCTTCTAAAAAAGATCACCTGAAACCTGCGTACGAGTAATATGGATGCAAGCGCAGATTAACATTAATCAATAGGCTTATTATTCAATTAGCGATGGGAATTGCCATGCTTGCAGCGACAATTACGAACCAAGTATCAGGCACAGAACAGACACAAGCGAATACAAACACTGAATCTACAGTAATTGTTGAAACGGAAATCAATTCAGAACATTCAGTCAAAAAGTCAAAAACAACTAAAGAAACAGTTGAGGAATACTTCCAAGACATTCCAATTCTAGTCGATGTTGCTTTTTGTGAGTCTAGATTCAGACAAACTAATCCTGATGGTTCCGTCCTTCGTGGCGAAGCCAACAGAGATGACGTTGGTGTGATGCAGATTAATGAAAAGTATCACCTAGAGACTTCAAAAAAGCTCGGATTAGATATTCACACTCTAGAAGGAAACATGGCTTACGGACGATATCTCTATGAGAAATTCGGAACCGATCCATGGGAATATTCTTCAAAATGTTGGAAGAAACATCGTGAAGTCGCTTTGGCGAAATAACGGATGTTTGCAGAGACTGCCTGAGAGGGCGGTTTTTGTTTTAAGAAAAACCTCCGGGTGGGGGAGGTTGTGGTGCGGTGAGTTTTGATCATTGTGTCTTGTTATCGGGCAAACTGAATCCGATTCTCGGAGGGCGGATTTTTGTAACGCTGCTCGTTTTGGGAATAAGGAGATTTGCAAGTGACTTGTGTTTTTCAGGATTGTCATCAAGATATTCGCGCCAGGCTTTGTCAAAATCTACACCACTGCCTTTTTTAGGCTTAGCTGTATTAATTGTCGTCATTGGAGTACTCTCCGGCTTGGGGTTTGTGCTGAAATTTCCTGTTAAAAATTTACCTTGTGAGGAAGTTAAAGTCAAATATTTTATGTTTGACTTTCTTTATATAAAGTATAGTGTTTTACACAGATCATCCTCTAAAACCGGAGCCATTTGTTCTGGTTGCCTACGCATAGTGTGTAGGCGCGTTGGGGATGAAAGGAGAGTCCGAACATGAGCAAAAATAAAATAAAAAGTCGGGTATCACTGCACGAGATTTTGTTTGGTGATCTAGGTGAGAGAGGGTTGTGTCTCGAAACTACAATTCGAGATCCCAATATCTCACGTGAGGAAGCCATATCTATGAATAAATGCGGGCGTTTCACTCGGAGCTATTACCACAGGTATTGCCACCATTACTTTTTGGGGGAAGTTAAATTTTTGCAAATCAATCAGTCCGATAAGTGTATGATAACGATCAGACTGGCCGCCGGTTACGGCGGTATGATTCCTTTCGTTGAGGAGATGGCAAAAAATGAGCTGACAAAGCTTGAACAGGATGTCGGCTTGAAGCGCGCAGAAAACTTTGGCCGTCACATCGTTAATAGTTTGCCAGACTTTAACTTCGAAATTTCAATGAGAAGAGACGAGCCATTTTTGGCCATGGCATCACGAGTCGTAGTCGAAATTTGTATTGCTCTCGGTGTCGACATCTCAAAGAAGTCGGATCGGGGTGATGGTTCTTACGAAATTGAACAAGCTCTCAAGAATGTAAAAACTAGTAGAGAACAACAGGTTTTGTATCGCGGCAAATGGATGTCTGAGGAAGATTTTCGGGCGAAGTTCATTCAAGACAACATCAAGGAGGCTCTCTTGGCTCATGGTGCCGAGGTCACGAAGAAGACTTGATACGTGTTCGTTTGGTTGTGGAGAGGGGTGCTAACTTTGGCACTCCTCTTTTCTTTTTCTGATTACTAACAATTGATTTGATTAAAGCCCCGCCGGAATCTTCCGGCGGGGCTTAGCTATTTTCAAATTATGACTCATGTCTCAATCAAGCTGGATAGCATTAGGCTTCGGTAATAAAGTCCGTGCACTATGTTCAACATGGACCTCTCTATTCTCCATTACCCCCTTACTTATCAATAGAGCTTCGTGCGCCATCGCGCAAACCTCTTTTAGGGTTGGCGAATGAGAAAGTCTGAGGTGCATCGAAAAGCTTTCAAACTTGTTGTCTATCACAAATTGCATAAAATCACGAATCTCAGGATCAAGCCAGTCGACCTCGAGTGCCTTCTCCATAAAGCTGATCAATGACCACGTTCTTTTGAATGACACGCGGCAGTATATTTTATTGACTGCAAATGGATTTTCATATTTCGGATTGTTTGAATCAAGTGGTCTAATAGTAAACACATTGCTCACACTCACGATGCTTGTGTCCATTTTGTCCATGGACTTCATCTCTTCGAGCAAAATCTCACAGATTTCTTTGGTGGTCGGTTCCTTTGAGAGGGAAAGCGTGCCACCATATGAAAAATGTTTGCTCGTCAAAATGTAGTCGAGAAAACCTTTGATGAATGCGTCAATTCCTTCAATTAAACGGATTTCGTTGGCGATTTTCACCCAATCATCTGTTTGAGTGAACTCGACTCTCCACCAGCTCTTGCCAGCGGGTGCCGTATCTTTTATTCCTTCTGCTGGCACCAGTTTGAATAGCTGTGATTTGGCTTTCATTATGGGACTCCTGTATCTGGTTTAAAATAGCATTTCCTTTTCAACTCTATCTTTTTGACTGTTTGAAGTCAATAAAAAAACCGGACGGCCAGAGCTGTTTGCTGTTGGCTGTCCGGTACTATTGTCGATTGGCGATTTACTAGTCAAATAACATCAGCTGACCTGATCGGTGACGTCCTCCCAGTCCAGGGTCGTCGCTCGAGTGCCTTCTCCGCAAAATTCGCGAGAGAAAAGCAACTTGTATGCTTCAATGACACTCATCCCGTCATAGGGACTATCTGGTGAGTTGTAAAACTTGTCTTTCAGCTCAATGTACAAGCCCATATAGAGCGTAATCCATGTATTGGGTATCAACTCAGGCACACAATCACAGAAAGTTTGAATCATTGTACGCATCAATTCGCCAAGAGTGCTGGTAACGGTCAGACCGTGTCTGATATCGGTCTGAGTCGCTTTATCACCGGTAAACATGTTGGGGTCAGCGACCAAGCACATCATGGAGTGAACTTTTGGTATCCAAATGCCACTCTCGAACTTCATCTCGGAATAGGTATGGAACAGATCGCAGATCAATGTGTGCTGATGTTTGTTCAACATGAACGGTAACGTTCTGCCTGAATAGGTCAGATGCACCGGCCAGTATTCTTCCGATTCAAATGGAGTTGAAATGATGCCAGCTTCGTAAAGTTTCGTACGCAACATAACATTGACATCGCTCGTGTTGCTCATGACAGAACCTCGGTTAGTTGTTGTATTGTACTTCTGCGATTACTCTATACCCGTAGGTTGCTGTGGTCAATAGGGGAGAATTCACTGTTTTAGCAGTTTTCTAAGTTTGAAAAAGCGACCAAATGATTCTTGCGAAAATATTTCAAGAATAATTTATTCTAGTAAGAGAATTTTTTTTCGAATAATTTTAATAAAGGAGAGATTGATAAAGTTTGAAAAAGCGACTGTGGATAACTTAATAGGGCTAGGGCCTTTATTTATATAGTATGTCGCACAATATATCTTTGCGGTAACATCTATAAATAAGATAAGGCCAGAATCGACTACATTAATCCTGGCCAACTATCTTTGCATTATTGTGTTTAGATAAATTTAATTTAATTAATTATATTTATTGACTATAACCATCCATAACTTCCCCCGAGACCATTAGAGATATCTACGCCGCGAATTGCTGCAAAAATGCCCAAACCCATTTAACCACTCCAGTGAGAAAGTTTGCTGCGATCAAGATAAGCTTTCCAAGAAATGCAAATAGTGGATAGAATAATCCTTCCCAAATCTTTCCGGCATTTAATCCGA
>CAZHOL010000001.1:44500-48750 GCA_964534415.1 uncultured Candidatus Saccharibacteria bacterium
AATGCAAATAGTGGATAGAATAATCCTTCCCAAATCTTTCCGGCATTTAATCCGAGCAAGCTTAGCACAACCAAGATGACTACTAGTATCAAAATTATTTGAATAAAACCGCTTTTGTTATTTTTCATAAAAATATTATATCAAACTTTTTTTAAAGTTTTGGTAAATAAGACATCGGATCGTAATATGCGTCCAAGTTTGCGAAAACACCAGTTGCATTCGTTGCTGAACATCCACCACCGGACCCGAAATCACTGTATTTGCCGACGCGCACGCCTTGAGATGCGTATACGCTCAAATGCAAATGCGGACCAGTGCTAATTCCTGTATTTCCAGATAGGGCAATCACTTCACCACGACTTACCTTTTGTCCCTGTGAAACAAGAACGTTTGAAAGGTGTGCGTATAATGAACTAAGACCATTATTATGTTTAATCAAAACCCATTTTCCCCAAGCTCGACAGCCAGGGAAGGCGTCCGTGTTTTCAAAACCCTCAACAGTACCTGATTCAACTGACTTGACCTGTGTTCCAACTGGCGTTCCAAAGTCTGTACCTGGGTGATATGCTCTACCATAAATGCCGGGATTGTTTTTCGCAAAGCTAGTGCCACCAAACTGTTGAGTCACGATAATATTGTCTAGAGGCCAACCCAAAATTCCCCTGCCAGCTTTTGGAAAAGAATTAGGATCAATCAAATAATTTAATTTCGATTCAATTTTTAAAAGCTCTTCTTCGAAAGCCTTCTTTTCAGCGAGCTTCTGATTCAAAATTCTTTGATATTCTGATTCCTCGTTTTTGGTGATTTTCAATAGTTGAGCTTTTTCATTTTGGGTCGATTTTACAACTTCTGTCTCCCCTGCCAAAATTGTTTTTTGTTTTGATAAATTATTTTTCTCAGCTAATTTAGTATCTTGAGTTTCTTTCAATTCTGCGCGAGTTTTTTCCAACTCATCAATTTCCGCCCTTAATTTTTTTTGAAGTTTTTCTGTAGACTCATAGTCGATCCAAAAATCAGATAACTGTTCGAATTGCAAAAACTTTTCTATTAAAGAAATTTTTTCCATCTCATTTATTCTTCGAATTGATTCCGAAAGACCTTCAGAATTCTTTTTGATGTAGTGTTCCTTTTCTATAATTTCAAGATCCAATCTCTTGATCGTTAATTCTGCTCTAGAAATTTCTGCCTCTGTTTTCGCCACATCATTCAATAGCTTCTTTTTTGTAGCCTCTAGAGAATTGATTGTACTTTGTAGATTATTAGCACGACCACTAGCTGAATTGAGTGCGGCTCTCTGTTTTGCTATTTCCTTCTCTAGTTGCTCGATCTTGTCTCTATTGGCATCAATTTGAGCGTTGAGCTTCTCAATTTCATCATCATTAGCAAAAGAAAGACTCGGAGCAAATGATAAAAGCATGCACAGCACTAAAATAATATTTGCAACATGAAACTTCAAATTACTTCTCATGTTTTAATGCAATGTTAATAATCTCATTTGCAATTGTTCTTGCAGCATTTGGTTTTGCAAATTCCTGCGCAGCTGTTTTCATTGAATCTGCGACCGCTTGATTGTTCAGAATTTTATCAATTTCTTCCATTAAAATTTCGTTGCTGAGATTAGATTCTTCGATTACGACTGCGGCCCCACTACGTGCATATGTATATGCATTCTTGTATTGATGATTGCCGTTAGAATTTGTAATTGGAATTACAATGCTCGGAATCTTCCAAAGTGAAATTTCAAAAATTGTAGAACCGGCTCTTGAAATTATTAAATCAGATGCGCCGGCGGACATTCTCATGGCCAAATCGTCTAGATAATCGAAAGGTCTGTATCTCTTTTTGAATTGAGAGTCGCTCAGAATTAAATCTCCGAGATCCTTGATTTCTTTGAATGAATCACGACCTGTCTGATGAATGACTTGATATTTTTTTACCAAATCAGTGAGCGTATCCATTATTGCATCATTAATAATTTTTGCTCCTTGTGAGCCTCCTAAGACAAAAATTACTGGCACCCCTGGTTCGAGGTCCAGAAATTCAAATGCACCCTGCTTTGACACAAGAGCGATTTCTTTACGTACTGGATTACCCGTCCAAGCAGTTTTATCCGCAGGAAAATATTGTTTGGCTTCAGGATATGAAATAGCAATTTTGTCCGCAAATTTCCCTGCCCACATATTTACCCTGCCCGGATAACTATCTGATTCGTGAATGACTATTGGTATGCGCAATATTCTACCTGCTAGCACAACAGGAAAACTCCCGTAACCACCTTTACTAAAAATTACATCTGGATAAAACCAAAATACTTTCCACATCGCAACTAGCACACCAATTGCAGTTTTAAATAGATCAATAAAATTTAATATTGAAGAATAGATTCTCCGTTTACCGGCTGGAACTTTCTCAAAATATATTTGTTGCTCGAATAAAGCTTTCTCATTGTATGGAGATGGCGCGAAAAAAACCAAATTAGGGTCGAGAAATTTCTGTTCCTTGCAAATTTGTCGCAACTCTTCTGCAATAGCAATAATCGGATAAAAATGTCCGCCAGTAACTCCACCTGTTAAGATAATTTTCATATATTTTTATATCTGGAAATATTAAGTATTACTCCGCATGCACACAATGAAAAGAATAAAGCGGTTCCTCCGTGGCTCACGAATATCAGTGGCAAACCCGACAGAGGAAATATTCCCAACATTGATGCCATATTTAAAAACGATTGTGCAGTAATCATTATAGCAATTCCGAGCATTAGTAGTCCACCGAATGTATCCTTGATTTTGAAGCTCACCATCATGGCTCTGATTGCGAAAAATACAAATAAAATGACCAGCGCGCTCGCCCCAAGAAAACCAAACTCTTCTGAGGCAACGGCAAAAATTGAGTCCCCTATTGGTTCTGGCAAATAATTAAATTTTTGTATGCTTTGACCAAAACCTCTGCCGTTCAGGCCTCCAGAACCAATTGCGATCAGTGACTGCTGAATTTGGTAGCCAGATGACTGGGAATTTTGTTCTGGATTGATGAATGTTGTGATACGTTGCATCAAATATGGTCGACTCATGACTAGAACTAATAAAAAGATTAGTGATGTCAATAGGAAAATTGCTAGATGTCGGATTTTTGCTCCTGAGACAAAATATATTGCGATTCCAGATAAGACCATAATGACAGTTGTGTCTGTATCTGGTTGCAATAACAGAATACCACCAGATATTCCAGAAATTATAAAAAATGGAATTAAGCCGTAACGTAACGTATTAACATTATTTTTCACTGTAGCAATCCATGCTGACAAATATAAAATGTAGGCAAACTTCAAAAATTCTGCCGGCTGAAATGTAAAACTTCCGATTGATATCCAACGTCTGGCGCCACCGTGTTCAAATCCGATTACTGGCAAAAAAACAGCTGCAGTCAGTAATATGGCAAAAAGTAAAATCCAAAACGCATATTTGCCCCAATATTTATAATTAACTTTTGAGACAAAGTAGCATCCAATAGATCCGAGAATTAATCCCATGCCAATTTGACCAGAAACAATTGAGCCGAACTTTGCACCACTTCTTGCAAGTAATCCTAATGACGCAGAGAAAAAAATAACCAATCCAAATGTCACTAATACAATTATTGTTATCAAAAGTGAACGATCAACTGGTTTGGTCTTAATCATTTTAACTAATTAAAGCAATCATTATACCGATGAAAGCTAGAATTGTTGTTATGACCCAGTATCGCATTGTGACCTTATATGATGGCCATCCTATTGCTTGTAAATGTAAATGTAGAGGTGCTGCTCGCAGAATTTTCTTTCCGTTTCTGAATCTTTTTGAAGCAATTTGCAATACTGATGAAGCGCCGCTCACAATTAAAGGCAAAGCAATTATTGGAAGTACAAACAATCCGACACCGTCAACAATTTTGTCAGTCATGAGTGCTACGACGACAAGAGTAATGGTGAGGGCCATGCTGCCAGTCTCTGTCATATAAAATCTGGCAGGTGGAATATTAAACCAGAGAAATGCTAACAAGCCACCAACTACAGCACCACAAAATGCAGCTAAATTTATTTGCCCGAGTGAAAATGCGATAATACCGTATGCTGAAAACATCACGGAGAAAACTCCACCAGATAGGCCGTCTATACCATCAATCACACCTCCGGTGTAAATCACCATCATTACAATTGCAAAAAATGGTATTAATAACCAACCAACATACAAATCATTTGTTGTGAATGG
>CAZHOL010000001.1:48850-51378 GCA_964534415.1 uncultured Candidatus Saccharibacteria bacterium
AAAATTGTTTCAGGTAGTAAAAATGAAAGCGCAATAAATAAAATAATTGTAATTAATACACTAATCCAGATAACTAGACCACCCATTCTCGGTGTGCCAATTTCTTTGTCTGCATTAATTTGATTAAAAATTGGAGTGGCATTTCCTTGGGTGTCTGTCTTTCCTGCTGTTTTTTTCCAAAGCTTATATTTGTAAAGAAAATGAGTGATGATTGGCGTAATCAAAATACCGATAAAAAAGGTTAGAGTTATTGGCAAAATCACTTTTACAAAATCCCAGGTCATTACCTATAATGTAACATTTTGTTCGATACTAGAGAAGTAATTACTAACAGCGCCGGAAAGCTGTTCAGCATCTGCGAAGCGACCTTCAAATGTGGAGCCGAGTATAACTATAATAACTGGGCGATTTAGAGACGGATCAACTGTAACGACCAGATTCCCTCCTGACAGGTCAGTATAGCCAGTTTTTGAACCAATTAAGCTAGGAAACTCGCCAATTGTCTGATTCGTGTTTGTGGCAGTGTAGAAATTGCCATATTCTGAAGTTATATAAAAAACTTTTTCTCTGGTGGCTTCAAAAATTTCTGGATGATTGTAGAGAGTGTATTCAACCAACGTTGCAACATCACTAGCAGATCCAGTGGCGCCCGGTAAAGTTTCAGCCTCGTCCAAACCTGTTTCGTTTAAAAATTTCGTATTAGACATGCCGATTTCTTTGGCTTTATCATTCATTTTTTCGGCAAACGATTCCCTGTTATCTTTTTTTTGTATAGCAAGCGCAATTGCAGCTGCGCCGTCATTTGATGAGGAGACCAACATGTAGTCTCGAAGTTTTTTCAATTTGAACACTGCGCCATTTTCCAAATAATCACCGTCGCCAGTTCTAGTAGACTCTGGAACAATTGAAACTTTGAAATTGTCATTTTCTGTATATTCTGTCGCAACTACCGCAGTCATTATTTTTGTTATTGAAGCAATAGGTAGTGCAATATCTGAATTTTTTTGAAAGAGAACTTTCCCTGTGTTCAAATCTTTAACAATAAAAGCCTTGGCAGTGATTTTTTGCGAATTAAAATTCGCATTATTAATCGACGTCCTGCTTTCTTGTGGAATATTTTGTGGAGTCACATGCGTGATAATTTTCGTGTTTCCACTAAACAACAAGAAAAAAAGCACTAGAATTGTGGGCATTCCAAATAGGATTATAGAGTACAGTGTTTCTTTTTTGTCGTTATTGATTGTCATTTTCTTCTGTATTGTTATCCGCAACCATGAACGCGTTAATTTCAGAGTTAACTTTCTCAAATTCCGGAATGTCAGAAATTTTCTCTAGACCGAGCATAGAAATTAATTCTACAGTTGGTTTATACAAATATGAGCGCTCGTCTTTTGGATCAGTAACCTTTTCAATCAATCCTCGAACCAGCAAAAGTCGAATGATAAATTGAGAATTAACACCACGAATATGGTCAATTTGACTGCGCTTGATTGGACCTCGATATATTATAATCGCAAGTGTCTCGAGTGCTGATTTACTCAAACTTTTTGAAAGCTCTTCTTTGCGAATGTTTTGAATTATTTCAGAAACCGCAGGATTTGTAACTAGAACTACTTCATCTTCCTTGAATACCAAAGACACTCCTCTATCTTGTAGTTTGATTTTTAAATTTTCTAAAGACTCTGAAATCGCGCTCTGTTCAACAGAAAGAAGCTCTGCCAATTTCTTAATTTTCATCGGTTCGCCTTTGTAGAAAAGTATTGCCTCTATTTTTGTGTCTAATGTTTGTGTTTCCATGTTATGAATAATTTGGTGTCTCAAAGACTTTTGTTTGCATTTCTATATCCCCGAAATGATTGTTCTGCGTCACTTCAATAATTCCCTGTTTGACTAATTCTAACATAGCCAGAAAGCTCACGACAACATTCACTTTTTCTTCCTTGCCCACATTGGCGAAATCCTTGAAGCTCATGCTGATACTCTTCTGAATTCTCTGAGTTAAATTGACAATTGTTTCCTCGAGGCTAACAATCTTTTGCACAACTTTTTTTGGTAGATTTTCTTTTTTTGGTAGAGATTTGATGATAGACAAAATTGATTCAGCGATTGTTGCCAGGCTGAAGTTTTTTGGTGGCGCAAATACAACGTCCTCTTCAAAATTTCCATCTTTCATAAATGATGGGTTAATACCGAATAGATCTGAAATATTGTGTTCGTGATCCTTGATTACTTTGAATATTTTCAATCGTCTTTCGAGATCTTCGATATTGTGCTGTTCCTCGTCAGACAATTCTAGATTTGGCAGAAGAGATTTTGATTTTATCAACAATAGAGTCGAAGCAATCAATATGAAGTGTGCATTTTGTTTCATTGAAACATTGCCAGTATTTTTGATATGTTCGATATAGTCGTCGGTAATTTTGGCGAGTGAAACTTCACTAATTGAAAGTTTTCTTTTTTCGATTAGCGTTAATAGTAAATCCAATGGTCCTTCAAACGTTTCTGTTTTAATTGAAAAAGTCTCGGCT
>CAZHOL010000002.1:0-39774 GCA_964534415.1 uncultured Candidatus Saccharibacteria bacterium
ACACCAGTATCAATTCCCTGCTGCAATTTTTTCACATTTGTTACAAACAAGTCATCACCGACGATTTGAATTTTGCTTCCCAATTTCTTTGTGAGCAATTCATATCCTGCCCAATCATCCTCACCCAAGGCGTCTTCTATTGAAACGATTGGATATTTTTCGCAGAGAGCGACATAGTAATCAACCATTTCAGCGCTCGACAATTTCTTGTTCTCTGTTTTCAATACATACGCGCCGTCTTCATGTAATTCTGAAGCCGCAACATCGAGTGCAACTGAAATTTGTTCTCCTGGTTTGTAGCCAGCCTTTGTTATTGCCTCAATTGTTAAAGCAACCGCCGCCTCATTATTCGGCAAGCTTGGTGCAAAACCTCCTTCATCTCCAACTGTTGTTGGCTGATTTTGTTCGTGTAAAATTTTCTTCAAAGCGGCGAAAACTTCTGCGCCGGCACGAAGGGCTTCACTAAATTTTTTGAAACCGTGAGGAACAATCATGAACTCCTGGAAGTCTGTCGATTTCTCAGCGTGCTTTCCTCCGTTCAAAATGTTCATCATTGGAACTGGCAACTGAACTTTGTTTTTTGTCTTAGAAATTTTGTTGAAGTATGTATAAAGAGATTTTTTGTTTGCTTTGGCAGAAGCGTGCGCGAAAGCGAGCGAAACACCGAGAATTGCGTTGGCTCCGAGTTTACCCTTGTTCTCTGTTCCGTCCAAATCAATTAGGAACTGATCCAACTTTCTCTGATCAAAATCTTTGCCTTTAATTTTTCCAGCGATAGTTGCGACATTTTTAACCGCTTTCAGTACGCCTTTACCTCCGTATCGTGATTTGTCTCCGTCGCGCAATTCGATGGCTTCATATTTTCCTGTTGAAGCACCTGATGGAACCGCCGCTCGTCCAAATGCACCGTTTGATAAAGTTAGGTCGACCTCGACTGTTGGATTTCCGCGTGAATCGAGAATTTCCCTTGCTAATACTGATTTTATTTTCATACTTGAACAAATTAATTAATAAGTAACTATCATATCAAAAAATTGGTATAATTTACAAATGACAACAATTTTAATCGCGCTAGCATTTGCTTTGGGCTTTAACATCTTAATGTTTATTCCCGCTTTCATTTGGAAGACGGACAAGTTGACCGATTTATCATACAGCATCACTTTTTTCGTCATGGCGATTTGGTTATTTGCAAATGGAAATGGCGGGCATTTTTCTCTGATTGCCCTACTCATGATTTTGATTTGGGCAATTCGCCTCGGTTCATTTTTGTTCATTAGAATTAGAAAGCAAACAAAAGACAGCCGATTCGATGGTATGCGCGAAAACTTTTGGAGATTTTTAAGGTTCTGGTTACTACAAGGAATCTCGGTTTGGATAATCATGTTGCCAACTATTTTATTTTTTCAAAGTAGCTTCGAAATTTCAGCAACTGAAAAAATAATTGCATTTGTCGGTGTAATTATTTGGATTACAGGATTATTAATTGAATCATTCGCTGACCAACAGAAATACAAATTCAAACAGAATCCAGAAAATAAAAATAAATGGATTGAAACGGGTCTCTGGAAAAAGTCTCGTCATCCAAACTATCTCGGCGAAATCATGGTTTGGATTGGTGTTTACATTTTCTGTGTGCCTTTTCTTTCGACGACAGCGGCAATCGCGGCCATCATCTCTCCTTTATTTATTTTCACTTTAATTAAATTCGTGAGCGGTGTCCCTCTTCTCGAAAAATCAGCAGATGCGAAATGGGGCCAAAATCCAGACTATGTGAAATACAAGCAAGAAAGTGGTATAATACTCCCTAAGATATAAATTATGTTAGAAAAAATTAAAGAAAATAAAGCGCTTTTTATTAGAATAATTTTAGGGATTGTGGTCATTATTGCTGTCGGGTATTCATTAATCACATCTCAAGTTACAAACAAAAAATATGGTGACCGTATCGACACCCTTAATGAGCGCGTTCAAATATTGGAGGATCAATTCGCCGTGTTACGCGATGAGAACGTTAACCTTTCTAATGCATTACAACGTGCGCAGGAAACTGCTTCAGCTGTTGAGAGTAGGCTAAAAAAGGTAAACAACACAGTCGGTGATCTAACAAAATTGGCACAAACTGATCCAGAGCTTCTTCAAAAATATTCCAAAGTATTTTTCCTGAACGAACATTATGCACCCCCATCTCTTGCAGAAATCCCAACCAAATACACTTCTGGCGGAAGGACTTTAAAAATTCATTCGAAAGTTGCTAAACATCTAAATAATCTACTCGAAGCAGCCGAAGACGATGATTTGGATTTGAAAGTCACATCGGCATTCAGATCATTCAATGAACAACAAAATTTGAAATCAAACTATTCAGTGACTTACGGCGCCGGTACTGCAAACACATTCTCTGCCGACCAAGGATATTCTGAACATCAGCTCGGTACTGCAGTAGATTTTACAACTACAACGATTGGAGGAACTACACTCGCATTTGCAGATACACCTGAATTCAAGTGGCTTCAAAAAAATGCTGCAAAGTATGGATTTACATTGTCATATCCTGAAGGAAATTCCTACTATGTTTACGAGCCATGGCACTGGAGATTCGTCAGTCGTGATTTGGCAGAAGATTTGGCCGACGATGGTAAATTCTTCTACGACCTAGATCAGCGCGAGATTGATAAATATTTAACAGACTTCTTCGACTAATATGGAAACAATCGGACTATTTCTTTTCATTGCTGGATTAATAATTGGGCTTGGGGCTGTGACAGTTATTGATTTCCACGGATTCCTCGGACGCAAATCACAATATTGGACCGAGGCGACAACTCGGACACATAAAATCACCAAACCCCTAATCTGGATCGGCACAATTCTCGCAATAATTGGTGGAACTATTTTCTATCAAAATCCCGAGATGGAGTTCGCCATATGGCATGGGGTAATTGCGGTTGTACTAGTGTTAAATGGAATTTTCCTATCGTTCTCTGTTAGTCCCTTTCTCATTCAAAGAGAGAAAGAAGGTCGTGCAAGCGAGCTGCTTCCAAACATTTGGCAAATAAAAATCACAGCAAGCTTCATTGCCTCTTTCATTGGTTGGTGGTCAGCAGTTGTATTGTTAGTTTTGCAATTAGTTTAATATGAAGAAATTTCCAAATAATTTTGATCCAGAATTTAAACCGGATTTAACTCCGAAAGAAATGCTCGAGTTAGGAGTTTTTGGAGGTTTATACATGTCAGACAAACCAACAGAATATCCGCGTGATTGGTTTGAAAAAGCAAAGCTTTCCCCTGATCACAAACGCCACGCCGAGTTAAACTATTTTAAAGTAAATGCCAGCCAACCTCTCTCAGTCTGGCAAGCCAAAGGATGGATCAATCCTCAGGATCCACGCGGATGGTTTGAATGGTATTGTAGATATTTTCTCGGTCGCAGAACTGATGACGACAAGCGTCAAATTAAACGATGGAAAGCTATGCGTCGACATATTGCACAGATTGCTAAAAATTGCCGAGCCGGAGACCACAATTGTCACAGAAAACAACGCCAAGCATTATTGCACTGGGCATACGACAGTAGAAAATTCTAATCTATTTCAAAGTCTCCTTGTGCTCCGTGCTCCATTTGTATAGCACGACCGCTGCGCTCGCAGCTGCATTCAGCGATTCGCATTTTGGATTCATCGGAATTTTCAATAGAATATCGCAAGCTTCTTTTGTTTTCTCTCGCAAACCCTTGCCCTCATTACCAAGAACAAATACTGTTGGTTTATCAAATTTTTCATCATGCAAACTGACGGTTGCCTCTCCATCTAATCCATAAATCCAAAATCCGCGTTTTTTTAAATCTTCAATTGTAGTATTCACATTCCCTATCGCAACTAATGGAATTTTAAAAGCCATACCAGAAGAAACTTTTACAACAGTTCCATTCACGGGCGCCTGATTATGTTCAGGGATAAAAACAGCTGAAACACCAAATGCTGCTGCGGAACGAATAACGGCTCCAACATTGTGCGGATCCTCTACCTCACCCAGCAACAAAATTGAAGTGTTTGCAGTAATCTCTAGCTTCTCAATGAAGTCTTTGTACTCAACAACCAAATCGTTTGCTAAAATTCGTGCCACCATTCCGTTGTGTGTTGCACCACTCGGCAAATTACCGCCAATTTTTTGATTGTCGACCATATTAATCTTGATTCCATTTTTCTTGGCTAAATTTCTCCACTCAAGATTTTCCTCTGAATCTGTAAAATATAATTCCTTGATCGAATCTGGTCGAAACAACATCGCTTCTGAAACAGAATGTTTTCCGTATATAAAAATGTTTTTCTTGTCGCGCATATTATAATTTTAATTCTTCATCAATTCTAATGTCTTTCAAAAATTCTGGAACGTGACTAACAATAATCATAGCACCTTTGTAGTCGTGCAGTGCTTTGGCAATCACCGGCAAATGACGAAAGTTTATGTGGTTAGTCGGCTCGTCGAGAATCAACAATCCAGGTCGCAACAATACCAATTGTGCGAAAGCCACTAGACCTTTTTGTCCTTCAGACAAATCTCCAATTTTATGATCCATAATTTCTCGTGTCAGCAAAAATCCTGCAGCGGTTGATCGTATCATGTGTTCATCCGGTCTCTTCATAACTTTCTCTAGAGCGCGATAAACAGTATCTTCAAAATTCAATGTGGAAAAGTCCTGGCGGTAGTACCCAACAACGACATTCGGTGCGATTTTGGCGCCTTCACTTTTTCCGCTAGCCAATGTTTCAAGTAAAGTTGTCTTTCCAATCCCGTTAGGACCGCTCAACAATAGATGCTGATTTTTTCTGAGAGAAATTTTTGCCTTCTTTTCCTTTATTTTGTGATTCTCCATAATCGTGTACGAAGAAATATTCATCACCTCAACTGGCAATGGTTCCTGCGCTGGAATTTGAAAGGCACGAATAGTGTGATCGTCTTTACGCTCATCGACTTTGTTTTCTTCCATTTCTTCGATCTCTACTCGCAACTTTTTGGCAATCAAACGCATTTTTCCTCCCTTGGCAGCGAAAAAGTTCACCTTGTCTTTGTTCTCCTGAATCTTTTTATCGTACTGAGCATTTTTTCTTTTTTCTTTTTCAATTCTGATTCCAATTTGTTCAACCACGTCGAAATAGTTTCCGACATATAATTCGACTTGTTTGTTGTATACGTTCAAATACAAAACTCCTTGCGTAAATTTGTTCAAGAAATCAGCATCGTGAGAAATAACAATCACCGTCTTTTTGTAATCAATCAAAAACTTTGTCAGGTGTTCAATGCCTGCTTTGTCCAAATTGTTTGTGGGCTCATCTAGCAATAACAAATCTGGATTTTGAATAAGAGCAGAAGCGAGCAACAACCGCGCCTGTTGCCCTCCAGAAAATGTTTTGATTGTTTTATCGTGATCTGCGTGCAAATTGACCACTTCTAAAACTTCATCAATTCTTGGATCGATATCATAGACTTTTTCTTTGAAACATTTTTCAAAAAATTCGCGAACAGTTAGAGCCATTTCATCACGAGGAATCACCTGACGTGCAGTTGCAATTGAAAGTCTGTGTGCCCGGTGAATTTTTCCTGAAGTTGGTTCCAATTCTCCGTTTATCAACTTGAACAGAGTGCTTTTACCCGCACCGTTTTGACCCATCAATGTAATTTTACTGCCCCGTCTAATTGGAAAGTTTGCCTCAATCAAAATTGGGCGAAATTCGGAGTGTCCGAATGAAACGTCTTCAAATTTTAGAATGGATTCGTTGCTTGACATTAGTGTTGTATTTTGTCATAATTTCCCTGATTTAGCAAGTGCTATCTCTACTTTATACAATATGAAATTCAAAGAACACTACGACGTAATAGTGATTGGAGGTGGCGCATCGGGAATGATGGCTGCTGGCGTTGCCGCTGAGCGCGGTAAGTCTGTTCTCATATTAGAAAAGAATCAGAAAATCGGTGAGAAACTTGGCATCACTGGTGGAGGTCGCTGCAATATAACTAACGCAGAATATGACATTCACGCTATGCTTTCTAATTATGGTAAAGCAAAACCTTTCCTGTATTCCGCTTTTGCACAATTTGGTGTCGAGGATACTTTCAAATTTTTTGAGTCGCGAGGAATGGAAATTGTTGTTGAAGCTCGCAAACGAGCCTTCCCAAAATCACAGCGAGCGTTAGATGTTGTTAATCTAATGAAGAAATTTATCAAGAAGCCCAATGTTAAAATTCTCACTGGCTATCCAGTCACTAAAATTTTAACAAGTGATGGAAAAATTTCCGGAGTTAAAGTTCACCGCACCACCTTTACCGCAGACAATTATATTCTATCTGTTGGTGGTGCATCCCATCCTGAAACGGGATCGACCGGTGACGGATTCAAATGGTTAGAGGAAATTGGTCACAAGGTCAGCAAACCCAGCCCTGATATTGTTCCGCTGAAATCTTCGGACAAGTGGGTTCACAATTTGTCAGGGACTTCTCTATCGTTTATGAAGATTACATTCTATGTTGATGGGGTCAAAGCTTTCTCAAAAGAAGGAAAGATTCTTTTCACACATTTTGGATTATCTGGTCCACTAATTTTGAATTCTGCAAAACAAGTTTCTGAATTATTGAAATCTGGCGAAGTCACTGCAAAAATTGATTGTTACCCGGACACCGATCTAGGAACTCTCGACAAAAAGATTTTGAAAACTTTCGATGACAACAAAAATAAAGAATATAGAAATATTTTGAAAGCTATCACTCCTGCTGGAATGTCTGATGTGCTTTTGAACTTCAGAATTGTGCCTACTCTCGATACTAAGGTGCACAGCATTTCCAAAGAACAACGCCGAAAAATTGCTGAGCTACTAAAAAATCTTCCGGTGAAAATTGATGGACTCATGGGCATGGATCGTGCGGTGGTTTCCGATGGTGGAGTGGTTTTGGAGGAAGTAGATATGAAAACTATGCGATCAAAAGTCTTTCCAAACTTATTCTTCACAGGTGATATTCTCCATATAAATCGGCCTTCTGGTGGCTTTTCGCTTCAATTATGTTGGACAACTGGATATATTGCAGGTCAGAATGTGTAAAAATAGATTGACAAAACGATTCAAATAGTATATGATACTCCTTGTCAAATAGTAACTAAGTTAAAGGTCAAAAGCGTTTATCTTTAGGTATCTTATTTGAATTAATCAATTAATTTTTTTAAAGAAAAATGCAAAGAGGAACAATTGTCCGAGTTATGGACAAGGGGTACGGATTTATCAAGACAGAAGGACAGGCTAAAGACCTTTTCTTCCACTCAAACGAATTGCAGAACGTAAAGTTCGATGATTTGCGAGAGGGAGACGCTGTTGAGTTCGAAATCGCACAGGGCGAGAAAGGACCACAGGCTATCAAAGTTAGCCGAGTCTAACAATCCTCAAAAAACCGCCTTCGGGCGGTTTTTTGTTTTATCTTATAATATTTAAATATTATTTTTTCAAAATTTGCTCTCTATCAATCACACCGTCACTCAAATGAACAATCCTGTCTGTTTCTAATCCGTATTCTTGTTCATGAGTAACCATAATAATTGTCTGACCCTTCTTATTCAACTCTTTCAAAACATCAATCACTTTTCGCGCCGATTCCCCATCAAGGTTTGCAGTTGGCTCATCAGCAAAAAGAATTTTAGGTTTATGAGCGATAGCTCGAGCAATAGAAACTCGCTGCTGCTCTCCACCAGAAAGCTGACTTGGTAAATTGTGCGTTTGTTTTGTGAGACCTAATTCATTTAGAATCTCTTCGGCTCTTTCGAATGCCCGCATTGTCGATTGACCCTGCATCATTAACGGCACCGCTACATTCTCAACTGCAGTCAATTCTGGCACCAATGCGTAATCTTGAAAAATATAGCCCATCTGTTCGAGCCTAAAAGTTGTCTTATCCGAATTAGACAATTTCAAAACATCTCTACCCTCAATATGTATTTCACCTGATGTTGGTTCATCTAAAAGACTCAACTGATAAAGTAGCGTTGACTTGCCGGCACCAGATCTTCCCATGATAGCTAAAAATTCTCCGTCTTTAACGCCGATATCAATCCCCTTTAAAACATGTGTGAAAACTTCGCCGTTTTTAAAAGTCTTCACAATTTTTTTGCCCTCAATGATGTATTTCATAAATTATTTTCTACCTAAAATTGAATTCAGAGTATTTTTTGACACGATAATTCTCGCCGGTACATATCCCGCAATTACAGTCGTAATAATTAATAGTGCAATTCTAATTGATGTACCAATAGCTGGAGCAACCAAAATACCATCACTGAATGGGAAATTAATTGGGTGATTACTGAAGAAAGGTACCAACAACACATATACTAAAAATATTCCGATTATCGAACCAATCAGGGCATAAGTTAGAGATTGAAACACATATGAAAGCTCGATCGCTGTTCCATCAACACCTATACCCTTCAAAATTCCGATATATTTTCGGCGAGTGAGAGCATTAATGAATATCACAATGAATATAGTAATCGCAGCGACCACCAAACCAATGGAACTAATGATTGATCCTAACAATGCAAAAGTATTTTTAATATCCTGCAAGAATTTTGGCTGTGCATCTTCAAAGGTCTGTATCTTGGCATCTCTATCATAACCGTTATTAATCAAGATTTCTTTTATTCTATTTGAATCTCTTTCATCAGCCAGAGACACTGAAATTTCAGAGACATTCAAATCATTTCTCGCAATCATAGATCGTAATTGTGAGTCCGTCATAAAGATTCTTCTATCAATCTCATCGACCTTGCTCTTCAAAATCCCTTTTACACGAAACTCTCTCGTTTGAGAACCAATAGTCAAACGAATCTTTTTGCCAATTTCAACATCATCTAGAACGGTAAAGCCCGGCGATTCTATATTCAAATATTTTCTAAGAAGCATTGCTCCGACCAGAACCTCGTCATAATCTCCTGATTGCAGATAATTTCCTTCGATTATCAAATCCTGCATATTCGTAACTTCATTTTCTTTCTCTGGATTGATTCCCGCAATAATTGTATTAACCGTTTCAGGATCGTCATTAAAATTAGTTCTCTGCTGATAGTTTGATTCAACAACACCGCCCACCAAATATCTGGCGGTGACCGCGTTAATACCATTAATATTTGAAATTGCAGATAAAATATTCTGACTATTTTCCACAAATTTCTTTTCTTTGAGACTAGTAATCATCAAATCACCTGTGTAATGTGTTCTGGTCGCATAAACAGCACCCTCAATTAAACCGACAAGCAGACCGGAAACAACTACCAGGTTCAAGAATGTCAAAATCATAATGACAACAATCAAAACATTGGTCCAAATTGATGAACGGCGCAATTGTCGAAGTCCCAAAAACCACCCGATTTTGATTGTCTTTGAATTTAATGCCATTTATTTTGGAATTACCAATGTATCCCCCTCGCTCAAACCTTCCACGATTACATTTCCTTTACCATCTTTCTCACCGAGAGAGATTTCTTTTTCAAATGTATTTTTTCCATCTTGAATAGTAACTTTATTTCCAGAAATCAAATATGTTGGAATCATGTGCACAGAATCAATTCTTTCTTTTTCAATTTCAATTTCTGCAGTCATACCAGATCGCATATATTTGTTTTCTTCCACGAAATTGAGCAAGGTTTTGTAGGTTGTGATCCCCTCTTTCTCTGTCTCTCGCGGATCAATGTGTGTTACGACGGCGTCGAAAATTTCATCTTCACCGAAAGCATCCATTTTTACTTTTGCAGTATTTCCAACCTCTATGCCGGCAATTCTAACTTCTGGAATGTATGTTTCAAGTTCCAACTTTCCCTCTGACATAATAGATATAGCCGAAACACCAATTTGGGAAGTTTCACCGACTTCAATATCTTTTTTTGTAACAACACCGTCAAATGGAGCACGCAAAACATATTTATCGACAACTGAATTATTTCTTGAAAGCGATGCGCGAGCATTTTCGATATTTGCCTCCTGAACCGGAATTTCATTATTTACATTACGCAAAGCGTCAGCAGCCTGATTGATTTCAATAATTATGCCGGCAATAGTGCTTCGCGCCTGACTTATTGTAGTGATGTATGCATCAATTTGTGCCCTGGTCTTGTCTTGATAAGGATCAAATTCTGCTGAACCGGACGATATTTTAAGTAATAAATCCTCTACCAATTTTAAATTAGAAATATAATTATCTGAAGTCTGTATTGTGACATTATTTATACCAAGTGTGCTATTCATTGCTTGCCAATCTTCAAATGTACGGCGCAAATTATATCTAGCCTGATTGATTTCTTGTCTCAAGAAATAATCTCCGAGAGAAATGTCAAACTCTGGGAAGCGACTCAGTGGGTTTTCAACAAAAATATCAATTTTATTTCTCACAACATCGTCTGCTACAATAAATGATTTTTTCAAAGTACTAACAAGCTCAATTTTCTTGCCTTCAGGAGAGAGAGAATTTAATTTTGCAATCTGACTTTGCAATGTAGCACTCGCTTCATTAATTTGGCTAACAACCTCAGAACTATCAACTGATGCCAAAATTTGACCGCGCACAACAGTATCACCGATATCTACATTGATATTTTTAATCACACCTGAAACCTCGAAAGACAGGTTGGCTTCTTCGGCCGGAATTACTTTGCCTGAAATAACTACACTCTTCACAAAATCCTGTTTTTTGACGGTATATAATTCATTATTTCCGTTTTTGAAGAAATATGAGAATACAAAAAACACAGCGACTAGTATTAATAAAATTAAAATTACTTTCTTCTTTGATTTCAGAAATTTCATGTGTTTATTTTAACACATTTTTAAAAGAAAATTATATCAAAAGCATCGCCCGCCTAGCCATCTCTCCCATCTCATCAGTCTCAATAATCGCAACAGAAACGTGACTGTTTGGTTTGTTTATAAATTTGTGCCCTGAAATTTCTTCGGTATTTAATTTTGAATCAATATCAATTCCTAAACTGCGAAGACCAGAACAAACTCTTTCCCTCATTGGGTAGGACCTCTCTCCAATTGTGCCAGTAAATATCAAAGAATCTACGCCTCCAAGAGCAACGGCGAGTGCCCCAATTTGTTTTTGAACATGATATGCATAATATTTTAAAGCCAATTCAGAATCATAGTCTCCATTTTCTGCTCTCTCTAAGAGTACTCTAATATCATCATAGCCACCTGATATACCATACAAACCACATTTGTTATACACAAAATCCCTGATCTTGCTCAATCTGAGACCCATTGACTCCATCATTGTAAAAAGGGCTCCGGGGTCGATATCTCCAACCCTAGTTGCCATTGCCAAACCCTCGAGCGGAGAATATCCCATGGTTGTTTCAACACTTTCTCCATTTTTTAAAGCAGTGACACTAGCTCCTCCACCCAAATGACAAACAATTACTCTCTCAGGAATTCGCCCATTAATATTTTTGATTCGATTCACAATAGATGAAACAGATATTCCATGATACCCAAATCTCTTGATATCGTACTCGTTCGCAACATCTTTCGGAATCGCATAAATGCGAGCATGTTCAGGAATAGTTTTATGGAATCTGCTATCTGAAACCGCCACAATTTTCAAATTCTTCATCTTTTTCTGTACCTGTTCGAATTCCTCTTTCATTTTTTCGATATGCAAAGGAGTCATCTTGTGAACCTGATCTAATTTCTTCATAAACTCTCTGTCTATGACACGATCGAAAGTAAAATATTCTCCGGGAGCCACAACACGAAATACTGCAGCGCTTATTTCACTCTTATCGGCAATCTTTTTCTGCTCAACTAATTTGTCGATAAAATGACCGAATGCATTTTTGTAATCGGAATCAAAAATTTTGTAGGAACGATTCATCAAACCATCAATTTTCTCGGTTAAAACATATCCGTCTTTCGTATTTTCGTAGTGAAAAATTACGACTTTTTGATCTCCATTATAAAGCGCATATTTCTTTGATACGCTCCCACTATTTATGATTATTATCTTTTCCATGTCCATTCATCTATCTCTGGTAAATCAACACCGTTTTTTCTAATATACTCTTTGTTTTCAAGTAATTTATTTTCGTACTTTTCAACAATCTTTTTTGAAGTAGATTTATCGATTGCTCCACTCTCTAACAATTTCTGTCCGGCGATGACAATCAAATCATATCTGCTGGTTTTGTTTCTAGCATGCATATCAAACGGTGTCGTTGTAGAACCATTTTCCTCATATCCCTGTATAGAAAATCTAGAAGGATTTTCACTGTAATCAAACAGAATTTGTTTTATAGTCTGAGGATAACCGTGATAATTGAAGACCACAGGCTTGTCTTTTGTGAAATATCTTTGGAAGTCCTCCTTCTTCAAAACATTTCCACCGGAACCGAATCCAGACCAAGATAAAGTTGTCACATTAACAAATCGCACCTTGATATTTGGTAATTCAGTTTTTAAAATATCAATTGCTGCGAGTGACTCTTTAACTAAATAGTCTCCGATACCACAGAAAACAATGTCCGGTTTTTCATCACTAGCAAATTTCCAAATTGCCAAACCGTCGTCGAGATAGCTTTTTGCCTCGTCGGTTGTCAGCCAACGTGGCTCGAGGGTTTTTCCAGCGCAAATAACATTTATCCCGTTCGTAGAAGACATGACTTTCTCTAATATCGCAAGTGTAGAATTACCATCTGGAGGGAAATACACATTGATAAAGTCTCCCTGCCTCTGCAACATATCGTCAATAAAACCTGGATTCTGATGAGAAAATCCGTTGTGTTCCTGTCTCCAGCCGGACGAAGTTAAAATGTAATTAAATGATGGGATAGTTCCGCGCCAAGACACTTCTCGTGCCTGTTTTAGAAATTTGGCATATTGATCTGCCATACTAGAAACAATTTGAATGAAAGCTTCATATGAAGCGAAAATACCATGGCGACCCGTCAAAACATACCCCTGCATCAATCCTTGCAGTGAATGTTCGCTCAACATTTCCATAGATCGACCATTTGCCGCCATGTCATTGTCCCACTTTTCCATTGGCCAAACGAAAGCGCGTTTTGTTGTCTCAAAAATTTTGTCTAATTTGTTCGAATATGTTTCATCTGGTGAGAAAAATCTGAAATTCTTGTTTTTCGCATTCATCTTGAAGACGTCGTTCAAATATTCTCCTGCTCGATACATTGAACTAGATCCAACTGTTCCTGGGACACTCGCGTCTTCCTCGTGTTTATCCACACTAGGCAAAGTTAATGGCTGATACACCTCTGGCCCACCAAATGCATGTTTGCTGCTCCCCATTTTGTATGGATCATCTGGCACAATCGATATCAGCTCTGACACGAACCCGTTTTGAACATCGAATAGTTCCTCAAATTTGTAAGACTTGAGCCACTTTTCAAGAGCCCGTCTCTCAATTTCGTTGACTCTCGCCTCCTTGAGAGGAACCTGGTGTGAATAATGATTACCCTCCATTTTTTTGCCAGAAATTTCTTTGACACAGCCCCATCCCTTTGGAGTTCTCATGATTATCATTGGGAAACGAGGTTTGGATTTGGTGCCATTTTTTCTAGCATCATTTTGTATTTGTCTAATTTCCGAGTAGCAACTTTCCAATGTATCTATCATTTTCTGGTAGACATCATTATCTCTTTCTGGACTACCATCAGTTTCTACAAAGTATGGTTTATATCCGTATCCGGAAAATAATTGCTCAAGTTCTGAATCATCCATTCTGGCAAGTAATGTTGGATTTGAAATCTTGTAACCATTTAAGTGTAAAATAGGAAGAACCGCGCCGTTTTCAGCCGGATCAACAAGCTTGTTCAAATGCCATGCAGTTGCGATTGGGCCAGTTTCAGCCTCGCCATCACCCACCAAACAAGCCACAATCAGGTCTGGATTATCTAGTACAGCGCCATATGCAGTAGAAAGCGAATACCCCAATTCTCCACCCTCCAATATTACGCCAGGAGCATGGGGACTAGAATGACTCGGGAAGCCATAAGGCCAACTAAATTTTATTGAGATCTCTTTGATACCCTCATAGTTTGGCTTTGCATTTGGGTAAAATTTTCCTAGTGTTCCCTCGAGGAAAAGATTTGATTGTATTGCAGGGAAACCGTGACCAGGGCCCAAAACAAACATCATATCAATTTTGTGTTTTTTGATTAGATAATTGAGATTAGCATAAACAAAATTGATCCCAGGACAGGTTCCCCAGTGGCCAAGAAGCCTCTTTTTTATATCATTTGATAGCAATGGCTTCTCCAACAAAAAATTGTCCTGTAAAAATATTTGAATCGCACTCAAATAGTTGGTAGCACGAACATATTTTTTAAGGTTCTCTAAATTTTTATCGAGCATATATTACCATTTTACCAGTCAATTGTGACAAATAAATATAGTTTTCCTATTTATACTATCAATTTGAAGTTGTTTGGAGTTTTTAGATATAACAATACCTTTTGCCATATACCCCTTTTGGTTTGAAGTCTATTTTTTCTGCTTTGTAGGTCTCGGAACATATTTTTAATTTATATTTGTAAAGTTCATGACTGAATTGTTTTCAATTCTATTTCATCCACATCTTTTGTCAAGTTTTCTAGATTTACGTAACTGTGGATAAATACTTTACAAATGCCCAGAAAAAGCTATAATCATGTTAATTACTAGGGGATAAAAAATTAATAACATGCACAATATACAAGAAAAGCTTTTACAATTAACGCAGAGTAAGAATCTCAACGGCATGACGCTTAGAGAAATCGGAGAAATGATTGGAGAGAAATTTCCACAGAAAATTAAACATCACCTAGATCAGCTTCAAAAACGCGGATTAGTTAAAATCAACAAGACCAAGAAAACCATAATGAAAAGCGTCGGCGGGGCGATTAAGAATACCCATCTCATATCAATTCCAATAGTTGGCTCAGCAAACTGTGGTCCCGCTACGATATTCGCAAATGAAAATATCGAAGGATATCTCAAAATATCCAAGACAATTCTCCGAAAGTTCAAGAACATCTTTGCGATTCGCGCACAAGGACTATCGATGAATCGTGCGCTTGTTAATGGAAACACAATCGAGGATGGTGATTACCTATTGGTTGATAGTGACCAAACTTCCCCATCAAACGGAGACATTGTATTGTCAGTGATTGATGATATGGCCAACATTAAAAAATATGTTTGGGACGAAGCGAACAATCAAATTGTGCTTGTTTCAGAATCAACCAAGGACATACCACCTATCTATATTCACGAGGATGACAGTTTTATGATCAATGGCAAGGTAATTCAGGTCATTAAAAAACCAAAGTACTAAACAAAGAAGACCCCAATGATTTGAGGTCTTTTTTGTTTACTTCTTCAACGAATCTCTAATTTCCCTTAGCAAGAGTATATCCTCTGGTGTTACTACAGGCTTGGCCTCTTCTTTCTTTTTAAATCGATTCAACTGTTTAATGACCATAAAAATTGCAAACGCAACTATGATGAAACTGATTACGTTATTCAAAAACATTCCGTAATTCAATGTTACAGCTGATGCGGATTCGGTAGCCTTTTTAAGAGTCAAAACTTTATCAGAAAAATCAATGCCTCCCGTTATTGCTCCGATCGGTGGCATGATTATGTCTGTAACCAGAGAGCTTACAATTTTCCCAAATGCAGTTCCTATTACAACACCGACTGCCAAATCAATTACATTACCCTTCATGGCAAAAGCCTTGAATTCATTTAACAAATTTTTCATATTTATATTTTAAATTAACAAACAAATTATACCCAAAATGGCATCAAAAAACTATTCAGCTGCAGAGCTAGAATCTGAAGAAGTATCTCCCTCAGATGGCGCTGGAGCATCTGAAACACTCTCCGTGCTTGAATCTCCTGTAGTTTCTACATCTGATTCAGTATTTGAAGTATCTGATAAGGCACTGTCTTCAACAATACTTTCAGTACTTGCATTTTCTCCTTCTACAACAGCTGCTGACTGTTCATTATTCTCTGTCTGAGGGGAATCGGCTTGATTCTCGTCCTCTCCCGTGTTTTCATCAGTAGCTTCGCTTGTCGTGTCTACATCAATATCAGCCGGACTTTCAGTTGATTCGCTTTCTGTTGTTGCCGCTGAATCAGTTAGATTTTCTGATATAGTTGAAGATGCACTCTCCTCAGACAATGTTTCTTCTGTGCTTGATGCCATATCGACTGTTGTTGTGGCCAAATCTACAGGAAGTTCCTCTGTTGAAGTTGCGGTGACAATCTCTAGAATTTCTTCGTCAGCAATCTCTGGTTCAATAACTCCATTTATGCCGACGGTGTCTGGAAATCTCGGAGCAAATGAAATGATTCTGCGCGAATAGAAAACACCATCTCTCTTGAATCCCTGAACAATAATTTTATCTTCAGCGAGTATGTCTGCAATTGTTAGACTCTCGTATGTGTTTGTTTCAATGACCTGTTCATTTGAAGCAATGTCAATTTCAAAAACATTTGTATCAGACTCTACTCCGACGGCCTTTGTTAAAATAATTTTATCTGAAGTCACCTCTTTTACAATACCAGCCAGAGAAAAAGAAACGGTAGGTTCAACCTCTGCAGGAAAAACTTCGTCGAGCACCTCTTCGGCTTTGGAGACTCCCCAAACGATTGTAAACACTACTAAAATCGAGAACGAAATTCTGAAAATACGAGACATCAAAGACTCTTTTTTGAAGATTACTCTTTCAATGACAACTGGAGAAACTTTCTTTTTTAAGTTTAAAATATGTCTATACATTTCATTATAATTAAAACATATTTTGTGGGTGTTGTTAAACAAACAATGTGGATAATACAAGCCTAGATCAGCACCTGCGATACCCGATTTCTAACAAAATACTTTCTCAACTCCTCTATCAAAATAATCGGCAAGCAAACGACGAGAATCAGTAACCATTCCGTGATATTTAATGGCGTTAGAGACAAAACATTATTCATAAATGGAGTATATATAGCAATTAAATGCAGTAGAACAGCACTGAACAATCCCCAAAGTAAATATTTGTTATCGAATGATGACCCCGAGAAAACAGTTTGTGTCTCCGATCTAACATTAAACACATTGTACCACTGGAACACAGTTAGCGTTGTCAGAGCCATTGTCCATGCCTTGACCATATCTGAACCAATGTTTTGTGCAAACAGATACAAAGTTCCTGCCGCCATAATTAAGGCCACCATGAACATTCTAGACAACATGTCCCTATCAACTATGAATCTGCTGGGCTTTCGATAATTTTGTTTTAGTAAATTATTTTCTCTCTTTTCGAAAGACAACATTGTAACCAGAGTTGTATCTGTCACGAGATTGAGCCAGATAATTTGAGCAGCAAGAATTGGTAAAGGTAAGCCAAAAATTATTGCAAACGAAATTACAAAGATTTCCCCGAGGTTTGTTGCAAGAAGTGCCAAAATTGATTTTTTAATAATCATAAAAATATTTCTCCCCTCCTCTGCCGCATTAACAATGTTACCGAAATTGTCGTCGAGCAAAATTAAATCGGCTGACTCCTTTGCAACTTCTGTGCCGACAATTCCCATTGCAACTCCCAAGTCAGCCGCGTTTAGTGAAAGAGCGTCATTTATTCCGTCGCCGGTCATAGCAACTATTTTTCCGGCCTTTTTATAAAGCTCGATAATTTTTAATTTATGCTCAGGAGAAACTCTCGCGAATACGCTTGTATTCAGGATTTTATTAGACAAAGCTTCGACTGTCATTTCATCAATTTCACGACCAGTTATAACATTATCTCCGTCTTCAAAAATACCAACTCGTCTACCGATTGCAACTGCAGTATCCTGATGATCGCCGGTTATCATAACTGGTTTAATTCCCGCATCTTTGACAGCCTTCACTGCGGAGTAAACTTCATCACGAATTGAATCAATGATTCCGACAATACCAACAAAGGTTAGGCTACTCAACTTCTCTACACTCAAATTACTCGGAACACTCATATCGCAGGACAGTGCAATCATTCTGTATCCAGCATTAGCATATTCGCGCATTACTTCTGAAATATTTGCGAGATCTTTATCGGTAATTTTTCTAACTACGCCATCAGCCCAAATATGTTCACATTTTTCCAATAGAATTTCCGGACTTCCAGAAGAAGCGAGGAATTTTTTATCGTCCACTAAATTGATAACCGTATGATGTTTTGTTTTTAAATTGAAAGGCATCTCGACAACTTGAGGGAACTTTTTTAATAGCTCATTTTTTTCATATCCCAGTTTTTTTCCGAATACAATTAAAGCCGCCTCTGTCGGATCACCACTTTCCAAAAACCATTGGCTATCTTTTTTTGAATATTCGACTTCTGCGATTGAAGTTAAAACTGCAATTCGAGCGAGTAATTCAATATCAGCATCCGCATTTGGATTCGCAATTAAATTATCTGATTGATAAATTTTACCAACTGGTTCATAACCCTGCCCTGTCACAGAGTATTTTTTTCCATTAACAAAAAACCTTTCCATCATCATTTGATTTTTTGTGATGGTGCCAGTTTTATCGAGTGCCAAAATATTGGCTTGACCGAGTGCCTCAACTGCCTGCATTCTTTTCACTAAAACTTTCTGTTTGCTCATGCGCCACACACCAGTTGATAACACAAGTGTGAAAATCACAGGCAATCCCTCAGGAATTGAAGATACGGCGAGAGCCACAACAGTCAAAAACATTTCTTTTACCTCCTTGCCTGTTGAAATTCCAATTAAAAATAGGGTCGCGGACAACAGAAGGACAGCAACTACAATTACACGAGAAAGGCCGTCAATATTTTTCTTTAATGGAACATCTTCATTCAAATTCGAAAGTTTACTTGCAATCTTTCCGATCACTGTCTCTGCGCCAGTACGAACAACAATGGCTCGTGCGAGTCCGGAAATTACGTGTGTACCACGAAACACCATATTGTTTTGATCTGCGGTCATCATTTCTGCAATTGAAATATCAGAAGCAGTTTTGGAAATTAAAGTTGACTCTCCGGTTAGCGATGATTCATTTATCTGCAAAGAGTTCGTTGATATTAGGCGAGCATCCGCTGTCACAGCGTCACCATCTTTCAATGACAAAATGTCCCCTGGAACAATTTCATCATCACTAACACGAATTGATTCTCCGTCACGAATAACTGTGGCGTAGCTTTTTGTGATATTGCGTAGTGCGCGCAAAGTATTTTGCGCCTTTCCTTCTTGAAAAGTTCCCACTATTGCGTTGATGACAATAATTGAAAATATGATAACGGAATCCACATAATCCTCTAAGAAAAATACAATTATTGTTGCAAGAAGCAAAACATAAATCAAAGGACTTTTGAACTGGCTTAGAAATATTTTGTACAAGCTAATATCAGTTTGTTCGACAAAAACATTCGATCCGTATTTTTCTCTGTGGGTCTTTACCTTGGCTTCGGTCAAACCGTTTTTTAGGTCTGAATGCAATTCTTCAGCGATAGCGTGAGGAGTTTTTCTGTACCACTCGATTTTATTTGTTTGTGAAGGTGCAATCATTTGTTTCTATTTAATTCTTTTCTTGAACTCTTCGATAAACGGAACTGCCTCGGGTTCAGTTTGATAAATTTTTGCGAGCTCGAGCGTAATCCAATCACATAAAATAATTGAATTGAAAACTTTTTCCATGTTGCTGTCACCTTCGAGTGCGAGTGATGTAACTTGGAAGCCTTTCTCCTGATAGAGAGCCTCGAGAGTTTTCATTCGTAATTCGATTTTCGGATTGTCATTCGAGTCGTGGAGGAAAATGAAATGCGTGTGCTGTGACATTTCGGTATTTGCATTTGTGAAGTCATAGCCCTGCATTTCGTTGTGATTCAATTCTGGAAATACATTGTAATATGAAGGTATTTTGGCAGTTTCATTCATTTTTATTTTCCAAATATATGCGAGAGCGCGATTTGAGGCCGAACTGTATATCACAGGAGTTTTTTGTTCTAGGTTCTGTGCGATTTCCTTGCCGAGCGATCGGAGGTTTTCAGGTTCGAGTGCGTTCTCCATCTCTTTGAGTTCTGGGAGTAACTCAGGTGCGCAGAGCGTTGCGAGGGCGAGAGAGGCGAAACCGAGCGCGGCGCGTGGTTGAATTCCAGTATCTGGAATGATGATATGTGGCAAATTATTTTCTTTTGCAAAATCTAACAATTTTCCACCAGTAGTAATAACAGCAACATCGTAACCTTTGGAGTAAGCTTCATCGGCAAAATCCAAAGTCTCTTCGGTGTTTCCTGAATATGAACTAGCAATCAACAAACTGTCCTTCAAAAAATCGTCTTCATATTGCGGCAAGCCATAGTCGCGATGTATATACAAATTTATTCCTGGTCGAAAAATATGAAAGAGACCGCCTGCGAGATGCGATCCACCCATTCCACCGAGAATGAAATGTTTAAAGCTGGATTTTAATTTATCTGCGTTCTGTATTTCTGGATTCCAAGCAAACTGTTCTGCAAATTTTAAAATTGAATTTTCCATATTTTTATTATACCTTACTTATGTCTTTTTTTAATAATTAAAACCGACTCTAGTACTAGATCACTATCGACCCCTGAAACCCTAACATTGCTTGTTTCAAGATGGCAATCGACATCATATTTTTGTGGCAAATGTTTGACAATTTCATCCCATAAACGTTTACTTTTTTGAAGACCTGCAAGAGGCGTCTCAGCAAAAGCTTCCTGAATAGGATATATACGTATCTCACCATTTTCATTCAAAGCATCCAAAGTATTCTTTACTATTTTTTCAATTATTAATTTAGCCTCCTCATCTTTTTCTGAGTGCCAAATCTCATTAGAAATTGCACCAACTGATACAATTAAATCACAATCGATAATTGGAATTAATTCATGAAAATTGGCTTTTATAAAGTGTTGGTCACTAACACTATCACTTAAACGAGCGTCAATTCCATAGGCTTCTTGTGTTATTTTTTTATCAATGAGCTCCCTAACAAACTCTCCATCACCACAACCAACGTCAACTACCTTTTTATTCTTTAAATCCTTCAAATCTAAACCTAAGCCCTTGATGTATCTTTTTAAAGTTTTTTCTCTTTCATCTTCTGCAGTTTCTGGCCTCGAGGATGAAGCATCAATTTTATGTTTTACAATTTCTTCATCGATGAAGGCAGCGAACTTAGGATCCCAAGACGATCTTGGCAATTGAGATTGTCCAAGCACAAAAGATGAGTCGTATTTCTCATTATTAGGTAGAATGTTCTGTTTTTCAGATTCGTGTAACATTAATTTGCTTGTTTAAAAATTTGAAACCGCTATTTGTTCTCTCGGCCATACCGAGCTTAGACAATTTCAACCACAAATCTCGTCCTGGACCATATTGAGCATTTGAAGACCAAAGTGTAATTCCTTTTTCTGCAAGTCTTTTTCCGAGTTCGATGTATAGTGCTACGCCTATTCCTTTGTTTTGTGTTGGATCTTTTTTTCGGATAAATAAAACTTCAGCCTGATTATTATCTTTATCCACGCCAACAGCAAACTCTTCAAAATCGACTTTTTTACTATTAGAGAAAACCTCAACTTGACCCCCGCCTTTTAAGATAACATCATCAAGATTTGGTAAAGAAATATTAAATTTTTCAGGATTAATGTCCTGCTCGATCCCTAGTCTCTGTCTGACATCAGAAAGTTGTTTAGCCTCCTGTTCAGCTCTTGCGACTTTTTGACGATCCGATTCCTCATCATTCTCTTGATTGCTAGGTATCTCTGATTCTGTCTCTGGTAAAGTTTCTGAATGCTGTTCAAGTCCTTTTTCTATTTCATCCACAAATATTTTAGGTAGACCATTCATGACATGGTCTTTAGGCTCGCCTGATTTAATCAGAGCAATGTATTCAGAAATCTTTGCTTCTCCACCTGTTTGTGTAATTTTTTCCGCTCTCATATTTGTTTAATTATTCTGTATAAGAACAGCGCGAGTCGGCGAACCATCCGCTTCGGCAATCTTCAACGGGAAACATGAAATTGTATATTCTCCCTCTGCAACATCCCGCAAATTAATTCCTTCCAAAATTGAAATGCCATTCGCGAGAAGCGAGGTGTGGGGGCGATTATCTTTACTTCCCTTTTGTTTAATTGAGAGATAGTCAATTCCCACAAGAGCCACCTTTTTCTCTACGAGAAAATCCGCACAGTCACCGTCGAGATAGACGAAGTCGTTATAGAAAGAATCATACCCACGAGCGGAATTCGAAGTTTTGAAAAGCAATCGATCTCCTGCGGAGATTTCTTTTCCATCGAGATCAGAAATCTTCACTGCTTCTCCGGGTTGCAAATATGATAAATCGAAAACTTTGGCAGGACCAAAATAATTTTCGAATGGCAATGCTTCAATATCTCCAGCGTTCAAAATCGCATGACGCGGTGCGTCGAGATGCGTGCCTGTGTGAGTGCCCATTGTTATTTTAGAAACATCAGACGATCCTTCTGGCATTCGAGAAGTTGCTTCAATCGTTACTTCTGGATTATTCGGATAAACGGTCATTCCAGTTTTGATTGGAATAGAAATATCAATAATTTTCATATGAAAATTATATCACAAAGCAAAATATTTCTTACTAACATCATGCCCACCGAATTCGTTGCGCAAAGCCGAGACAACTTGGCCTGTGTAGGTCGGATTTCCGATAGATTTTTTGCGGAATTCGAGAGAGTTTTTGATGACTTCAACAGGGACGCCCAATTCGTCGGCTGCACGAACGGTCCACTCGCCTTCACCACTGTGCGCCACCTCGCCGGAAATGTCCGCGAGATCAACACCGTGTTTTTTGTAGGCGCTTCCAAGCCACGAAACCAGTCGGGATTCAATGACAGAACCGTGACTGTAAATGTCGGTGACGGCTTGCAAATCCAAATTGAACGGCGCCTTTTTCATAACTTCGAAGCCCTCGCCGATGGCCTGCATCATTCCATATTCGATTCCGTTGTGCACCATTTTGACAAAATGTCCTGCGCCATAGTCGCCCATGAATCCATATCCATTAGGCAAAGCCAGGTCGCGGAACAAATCCTCCAATTCCAAATACGCGCTCTTGTCGCCACCAATCATGAGACAGGCACCATTGCGAGCACCTCCTGGACCACCAGATGTTCCGATGTCCAGAAATTTCACATCTTTGTCGGTGATAAATTTCGCGCGCTTCACTGTTTCAAAATATGGAGAGTTTCCTCCGTCGATCAAAATATCACCAGCAGAAAGCTTTGGGAGAACTTCAGACAAAACCTGATCAACCGACTGCCACGGAACCATCATCCAAACAATTTTTCGTTCGGCACCGAATTGTGAAATCATTTCATCAATCGTATATGCGGGAATGGCGCCCTTCTCTGCGATTTTATCAATCGACTCGCGACTGCGATTGTTTGCCACCACGGTGTGACCCTTTTCTAAAAGCCGTTCAACCATCGCGAAGCCCATTTTTCCTAAACCTATGTATGCTATTTTCATGTGGAGATTATAGCATGTTCAAAGGATCTGGAAATAATTTTTGAAGTTCTATCTGTAGAACATATGCATTTCCATGACTTAATAATCCCAAATAAGATTGAAGCACCTCCGGTTTTCGATTTGCTTCATCAATTATTCTAAACATTCGATTTTTCGTTGAGGTTCGTAAAACACAATGATCAAAGAAATGCACCCAACCTAAAAAATCCACACCCGATGAAAGAGTTTTGATAAAGACCTTATCTGGATGCAATTCTAATTTTAATTTTTTGAGTAAAAATTCAGACATCGTTTGCAATACATCTTCTAATATTTTTCTATCATTACTCAAAACCACAAAATCATCTGCGTAACGAATATAATGCTTACATCTCAATTCAGTTTTCACGAACCAATCAAATTCGTTCATATAAATATTCACCAATAATTGCGAAGTTAAATTCCCGAGAGGCAAACCCACTCCGACGCGACCAGAATTGAAACTATCAACAATACAAAATAATAAATTGAGTACATTTTTGTCTTCAACATCTCTTTTTAAAATTTCTTTTAAAACATTATGATCAATATTTGCAAAAAACTTTCTGATATCGCATTTTAAAACCCAAACATTACAGTGGTTATTTTGCCCAACTTTGTAAATGAATCTGCTAAATCTTCGCCCGGCACGATGTGTACCTTTACCAATACGACACGAGAAAGAATCAGGAATAAAATTTCTATCGAACCACGGATAAAGTTTTCGATAAATCGCCCTATGTACCACCCTATCTCTAACCGAAGCCTTATGAATATTACGAGGTTTTGGATCAGAAACCGTAAATGCTTCGTATGGAGAATGTTTATATTTTCTGGAAGCCAAATCATTGTGTAATTCGAAAATGTTGCCCATTAGATTTCGTTCAAAAATCAAAACATCTTTTTTATTTCTTTTTCCGTTCTGAAATTCTTTCCATGCTAATAGTAAATTTTCAATAGAAATTATTTCATGATATGATGTGATAAATTTTTTACGCATGCAACAATGAATCATAATACCCCCCCCCGAAAGTTTTCAAGCAAAGATTTTGCCTGTATTGGCGAGATTAACGTCCGCCTATATTCTGTGGTTTGAATATTATCAACTACTACCGAAGACTCACAGACATTCTCTGGGTATAAAAATTGATGCATTATTCGTCGAATCAATAGAGGCAGTTTCAATTGCAACATTCCTTTCAAAAGAGGAAAAATTACCATGGATTAGATTAGCTATACGAAAAATTGATACAGTTAAAGTTATGCTCGGAGTTTTATGGAAGACGAAATCATTAAGCGACACTAGATATATCGCACTATCATTGAAAATTGAGGAAGTTGGAAAAATGCTGGGCGGTTGGAACGGACAAATCAGCAAAGCAATGCAGAAAAAATAAAACTCTCCCGCACAGAGCGAGAGAGAAATAAAGAGAGTTTCGCACGCGAGCCGCGGGGTTGTTGTCATTGAAGTCGTTGTCGAGCCAGTTGTTGCTCCAGTTCCACGCGTCTCCGTTCCAGTAGAGGTAACGGACGTAGAGGTTACCGTTGTCGTCGCGGTATTGCACACAATATTTTCTGTTACACCACCCCTCACATTGGACCCATATAGAAAATGTTTAGGATTGAATCTTATTCGATATCGAAATACCGTAATATTGTGTACCAAGTATCTTCATTTTTTATGAAGTGTCTACATAGACCACACTATTTGAAACCGTGATCGCAAATATTCCGGATCTATGGATACTGGTTTCGGTAGCAAGAATCCGTAGACGCAAGCATATTCACCTAATCCCGTGGTATTTTAACATGAAAAAATCTCCGGAAGTTCGCAAGCGAACGACCGGAGATTTTGAGGACCAAGTTTCCAAGACCAGAAGGCCCTAGTTACTCAGTCCCGAGGGCTACTTGCGCACGCGAGCCGCGGGGTTGAAGTCATTGAAGTCGTTGCCGAGCCGGGAGCACCCGTTCCACGCGTCGCCGTTCCAGTAGAGGTAACGGACGTAGAGGTAACCGTTGTCAGCGCGGTAGATCGTGCCCCAAAAGAACACAGTCTTCCCCTTCCAGGATTCCGGAATGAGGTGAGGGTTCTTCAGGAGGTCGTCCAGCATGTTGGCGTTCATCACACCATCAAGCTTTTCAATCTCCTTACGAAGAACCTTTCCATTCAGCCACCCGTTCTTCTGTCCTTCGGCCAGCCAGAGTTCGATCTTGCTGGGGTCGAATTCGATCTGACCCATCTTGTGATGGGACTCGACCTTCCAGTTGGGCGGGCAGAACGGATCTGCGTCACCGTCGACCACGAGCTTGCGCATCGTGACCTCGGCGAGACCACGCAGCACCGGAAGAATCTTTGCGAGATTGTCTCCCTCTGCCAAAACCTTGAAGTCTTCGGCGGTTGCGCCTGCGCGACGTCCGGCGAGCTTGATTTCATTCGCGAGACCCACATCCATCATGAGTTCATTCATTTTCTTCTCCTGATTTGTCACTGTGTCCAATATGGACGATGTGACGTTAAACCATGACTTTTTGTAGTCACAGCCAGAAAATGCCGAATTTTCAGCAGTTTTTGGCTATGACTACGTTTTGCAAGTAGTATTTTAAAGAACTATAACTACTTCAGTAGTATATCATATTTGACAGTTATGTCAAGCACTTGAAAAACCTCGTATTTAGGCGATATTCTCCCCCTCACTTCCCCTCTCATACTTCTTCAACTCCACCTTTTTAGCTTGTTCCATAATTTTAGAAATCAACTCCCACTGAATCGCGACCTCCTTCGTGCTCGCGAACAATGTCTGGTCGCCAGAGATGCAGTCGAAGAGAACTTTCTCATAGGCGTCGGTTAGTGGCGAAGCGGAATCATAATTGAATGACAAAGTTTTTTCTTCTAATCCGAATGCCAGGCCCGGTTTCTTTTTCCAGAAAGTCACCGAGATATTTTCCTCCGGCTGAACATTGATTGTGATGGTGTTTCCGTAGTGGCAGATGTCGTCGACTGGGCAAACCGCGCTCTCTTTCTCGCGGAAAATTATTTTTATCTGCACCAAATTTTTTGATAAAGCTTTGCCGGACGAAACAACGAAAGGCACCCCTCGCCATCGTCTGTTTTTCACACCGAGTTTCAGTTGAAAATATGTTTCGGTTTTTGAATCGGGCGCGACGCCGATTTCGTTTTGATATCCTGCATATTGCGCGACATGCAAAAATTCCTCGGGCTTGCGAGAGAACGGCGCAACATCCTTCAAAACTTTTTCGCGAGCAGTGCGGATTTTAGCGGAAGTAATTCCCCCCGGATCCTCCATTGCCACGAGCGCAAGCATTTGCAAAATGTGATTTTGTCCAACATCGCGAATTGCACCAATTGGATCATAGAAGGCACCGCGCGTTGAGACATCGTTTTTCTCGAACAATTTAATTTCAACTCTCTCTATCAAATCGCGATTCCAGATTGGTCCGAAAATCGGGTTGGCGAATCTAAATGAAATGATGTTTTGTAAAGCTTCCTTCGCGAGATAGTGATCAATTCTGAAAATCTGATCTTCGTCGAATAATTTGCCGAGCATTTTGTCGAGACGAATTGCTCCAGCCGGGTCGCTTCCGAAAGGCTTCTCAACCAAGACACGAGTCCATGTTCCATCTCCGGATTTTGTGCAAGGTTTAACCATGTTGGCTTTGTCGATGTTTATGAAAACCGGCTCGTATAAATGTGGTGGGACGGCGAGATAGAATAATTTGTTGGAGCAAACGCCGGCATCAGTGTCGAGTTTCAAAATATATTCATGCAATCTTGTATAGCTCTCTGCTGTGTTTATGTCGCCCTGGACGTAGTGGAAATTCTTCAAGAATTTTTCGAGCGTCGCTGGGTTGATTTCTGGTCGCTTTGCGAGCATTGCCTGTGCAGCGAATTTTCGATACTCCTCGTTGGAGAGATTTTTGCGAGAAAAACCAATGACAGTCGGTGATTCTTGGATGAGATTTTTGTTTTGTAAATCTAAGAGAGCAAGAAAAATCTTGTTTTGCGCGAGGTCGCCTGTTCCGCCGAAAATTACTAGAGAGATTGGTTTGGGCGAATTTAAAGTATTTTCTGATTTCATATTGAAATATTGTAGCATGTTCGAGTGTTGAAAATTGAAGTTTTTCTGTGCTTGACATATTATATAGGTATGCTATAATATGTAAGTTGATGAAGATGGACTTCGTCACAACCTCTTGAAAGGAGGCTATAAATGACAAAGAACATTACGTTTGGTTCGTTTCTTGGTGGGATTGCATTAGGAGGCGCTGTGTTTGCAAACCCAAAGGACTTCCCGATCAGAATAGTGTTTCTCGCGTCCGCAATGTACTTTTTTGCAAGTGTATCCATCCTCATGGTGGATTACGCCATCGCCAAGCTCAAGGAGAAGAAATGAGCCGCAATGGTCGTCGCAGCACAGCCCTGGGATTCGTCCCGGGGCTTTTTTATTTCCAAAAACTTCAAGCCTCTACCTCTCCTCCCCCTCCCTCATCGCACAATACGCACAATGTTCACATCCAGCACTCTTTGCAGGAATTTTGCCAGAATCCAGCACTTCTTTGATTTTAAAAATTGTTGGCTCCACCCATTCTGGCTTGCCGACATATTCATGCAAAGTCATTTCGAAGTCCAATCTCGCTTCGAATTTGTCGCGGTTCACAAGAGCGTTTGCATAAACGAAATATCCGGTCTCGGAAACTTCAAAACCCTTTTGACGCAAGAGCCACTGATAGATTTCCATTTGTCGTTTGTAGCCATCCTTCCACGCGTCGTCGAAAGTAATTTCCTCCTCCTTGCTGGTGGCTTTGTAGTCGACGATGATTAGCTCGCCCTTTTCATTGACCCACAAATCATCCACTGCACCGGAAATTGTCATGCCGGTCGGTTCGTGCACGAATTGAACTCCAACGAAATTTTCGCGCCACTGATCTAATTCGGGATGAGAAAATGGAATGGCCTGAATTTTATGTTGCGACATTATAGGATGTGGAGTTTTGCTTTTTCTATAGATATCGAATTCTTTCTTCAGTAGTGTATCAACCGCGTTATTAATATTGAAAGGCGGCATCGAGGGACGTCGCACACCCAATTTATTGTCCAAATAAAAACAGCGTGGACATTCCATGAAGAGGGCGATTTTTGATCGACTCAATTTCCAATTCGGCCCGCCGTAGTTCCAGCTTGAAATGCGTTTTTTGTATTCTTTTTCCATTATGAAGATATTCTAACACGGGCCAAAACTTAGAGCCAACGCCAATTATTTGTAAAGTTTACTGTGTGATCCAATATCAATAAATCTAGTTATACCATCCTCCAAAACGTAGATTGCTCTGATATCCCCCGTAACATTTATGCTTCTATATTTAGCCCATTTTCCGTGCAATCTGTGATTGTTCAAAGCAGGGCTCATTGGGTCTTGGGTGAAGACTTCGAATTGTTTTATCGCTCGAGATTTAACCGGTTTTGAAAGTTTCGAAAAATTTTTATTGAATCTCTTTGAAGTGACATATCGCATATTCTAAAGAGATTTTAAGTGAGTGATGATTTTCTTCTCGTCGAATGGGCCTGAAACATCTCCGCGTAAATATTCTTTTTCGGCCTCTGCAATTACCTCCTGCAAATATTCTGACGGCATGAATTCATTAGAAGAAAGCACGATTTCCCTCTCGCGAATAAATTGTTTTAGGAAAGCATTAATCGCGGTCCCGAGCGGTAGACCGAGTTCTTTGGAAACGCGTTGCGCGTCTGCCTTGATTTTTTTGTCTAATTTAATGTTTAAAATAGTTTTTGTGTTCATATACCAAAGTATATACAATGGTATAATAGTGTCAATTACAAATACTTCACAAATCGGTTCTCTGAATTAACGAAGATCTGTCGCGCCTCGACAGGTTGATCTGCTGTCTCAAAACTTATGATGATTATTTCTTCACCCTTTTTAATCAGATGCGCCGCTGCACCATTCATACAAATCACACCACTTCCACGTGGCCCCTCGATGACGTAAGTCTCAAGTCGCGCACCACTAGTATTACTAACAACCATCACTTTTTCGTGAACTTCCAAACCGACCATATCCATCAAATCGCGATCGATTGTAATACTGCCCACATAATTCAAATTTGCCTCAGTCACAGTTGCCTTGTGAATTTTTGCTGAAAGATATGTTTTCATATTTTATGAAAGTTTGTTAACCTCATTTTTAAAGGCCCTACCAACCACCTCGAAATTTTCCATGTGAAGCACGTGCCCGCCACCAGGAGAAAGCAAAACGGTGTCGCCAGATGTCGCCCGCCCTCTCGCCAACTTAACAGCATCACCCAAACTATCAGCCAAAACAGTTTCGATATTGTTTTTCTCAGCAACGGCTTGAACTTTCTCAACGGTCGAATCATAACCGGTAGTGATCACGACAAACTTTACGCTTTTGTTGAAATAATCTGATAAAGGCATGAAGCTTCCTCCCTTGTCAGAACCACCGGCAATTAAAATGATATTTTTGTCAGCTCCATGTGCCTCCAAAGCCACACGCATAGAATCTACACTAGTCGATTTGGAATCATTAATGTATTTGACCCCATCTAATTCTCGAACAAATTCAAGTCTGTGTTCTAGTCCAGAATATTCTCTGATTGAATCGATGACTTTATCATCTATCGAAATATTCAATTTCTTTAGAACTTCAATTACGATAGCGATGTTATACAAATTATGCTCACCCTTCAAATTTCGAGTCTCGGGATCGGCCAACGATTCGGCTTCGGCTGATAAATTTGAAAGTGAAATCGCGGTAACCTGTTTTTTATTTACCTTTGGCAAAATATATTTCTGTGTTCCAGGATCATCGGCCACCAAAATCAAATCCGTTTTGTTGGGATTCGCAATCCGCATTTTTGCCTCGGCATACAATTCCATTTTGCCGTCATATCTATCCAAATGATTTTCGGTGAGATTCATAATGACTGCGATGTCGGCGTAATTGTCTGGCTGGAAAAGCTCTAGCTGATAGCTCGAGAGTTCAAAAATTGCGATAGCTCCGGGCGAATGTTTTTCGAGCAATTCTGGAAGTGGCGAATTACCGATATTACCCACCAAAATATTTTCCCTGCCAATTTTATTCAGCACATAATGAAGCAAAGAAACCGTGGTACTCTTGCCATTTGACCCTGTAATGCCCACAGTAGGCCCAATTTGATGCCAGAAATTGATGAAGTATGAGACATCGTTATACACAGGGATTTTGTTTTCAATTGCATCACGAATGATTGGAGCCGTCAGAGGACATCCTGGGCTCGCCATTACCAAATCAAACATTTTTATGTCTTCTGCCTCATTTGTTTCGAAGTGAAAAATAATGCCATTTTTCTTGTGACTGGCGATAAGCGCAGCATCAAATTTGCTTTCTGGCTGATTGTCAAAAACATGGATATTTTTTGCGCCTATTTTAGAGAAATATTCGGCAGCAGATTTCCCCGTCACTCCAAACCCCACGATTGCAATACTGTCTGTTTTCATATTCCAATTATTATACATTATCTAAATAAATTTTATTTCTCTTCAGCTTCATCAAACATGCCGGCACATCCAATTTTTCACCTAGCTCATCTGCGAGTCCGCGAATATATGTCCCTGAAGAAACGGTAAAGGAAACTCTCGCCACGGGAAAAAAGAAATTGTGTTTCTGTGCTAACATTTCGGCCCACTTTTCCATAATCTGATCCTGGCGAAAATCACCAATTACTGCCGTAACATTTTCTTCGATATACTCCCACAATTCGAGAGCGGAAATGAAATCGACCGAAAGAACCTCGAATTTGCGCACAGCGATTTTTCTGCTCGGAATTTTAATCTCTGAGATTTTACCTGCGCGCATCCATTCAAACAGTGGGGTTCCACCAACCGTTTTAGATGAATATGGAGGATATTTTTGAGTTTTCTTTTTCAAAAAACCGCGCAAAATTGAATTGATTTTTGTCTTGTGCTTTACAAAGAAACTATCGACCAAAACATCTTGCCCACAGAAATCTGTAACAAGGCCAAGCAAATCGTATGTGTCAGTTTTGAATCCAAATAGAATATCGGCCTCGTATTGTTTGTCCAAATTAAGATATTTTTTTCTGTTCGCATTCTCCTCTTTGCCGACCAGAATGATCATCTCGCCCTCAGCCATTGGATCCAATCTGCCCGCATATGACAAAATTTCCTGTGCCAATTCAGGATTATCTCGCCTAACTTGTTCTAATAATTGAAATGGGGTTTGCCCAACTTTTTTCCAAATTTTTATCACCGTCCTATTAAACTACTTCATTTATAAAAGTAAAGCAAAAACTTTAGAATTTCTTTAGAACTTCTTTATGGGAATTTTAGGTCGCATCAGTATAATGTCCGACATGTTCACAAATATATTTTTCGTTGGTATTGGTGGCAAGGGCCTCAACGGCATTGCAAAAATTTGTTTAGAAAAGGGTTACCACGTCTCTGGTGTCGATACTATTTCCAAAAACGAGACAGCGGCACTCGAGGCAAGTGGAGCCAAAATTTATTATTCACATTCGGCCCAAAATATTAACAAAGACATTGATATTGTTGTGTACACTTCATTAGCAAAAGACGCCCCGGAAATTATTGAGGCAGAAAGATTAAATATTCTGACAATGAAGCGCTCGCGATTTTTAGGAATGTTGACGCGCAATGATTTTAGAATTTGCGTTGCTGGAAGTCACGGCAAAAGCACCACGACTGCCCTGCTCGGATTGTCTGCGATTAGCTCTGGGGTAGACGCAACGATTTTTGGTGGTGCATATGCCAAAGAATTTGCAGGATACAATCACCTCGGCAATTCCAACTACACTATTATCGAGGCGTGTGAATTCGACAGGTCATTTCATGATTTGATTGCTAATGCTTCGATATTAACCTCAGTAGAAAAAAGCCACCTCGAATATTACAAAGACGAGAACGAGATGCTCGACTCTTTCAAATTCTTCTTTAATCAACACAAAAAGAGCGCAGTAATATTTACGAATGGAGACAGTGAAAAATGCCGTCTGGTTACTGCCGAGGCAAAATGTCCAGTTGTGTTTTTTGGCAGAAGCAGAGGTTGCACATATCGAGTTGTAAATATGAGAAAAGAGAAAAATGGTTCTATTTTCTCCGTAAAATTCGATGGGAAATTATTGGTTAAAGATTTGCGAATTAATATTCCCGGTGAATACAACGTTATGAATTTTGCTGCTTGTATCGCATTTATGCATCATTTTAGAATTCCGCTCAAGGGCATTCTGGAAACGGCCCACAACTTTACCGGCGTCGGGCGCAGATTCGAGATCAAAACGGCACCATCTGGCCAGATATTCGTGGACGATTTTGCACATCACCCATCTCAGGTAAAAGATTTGATGAAAAGTATTCGACAATTCTACCCAAACAAGAAAGTTTGCGCGGTTTTCCAACCTCGCCAGTTCAATTTAATGAAAAATTTCATTCGCGAATACGGTGAGGCTTTCAATCTGGCAGATGAAGTCATAATTACTGAAATATTGCCGGCCCTTAACGATACCGAGGAAGACAAGAAAAGTATTTTGACAATAGATATGTTGAATTCAATTTCGAAGTTCTCCAAAAAACCGGTGAAAATTATTAACGACTTTCACAGAATTAGCGATTATATTTCTGAAAAATTTGATTCCGAATCCGTTGTTACAACAATTGGAGCTGGTGATATTTACAAAGTGCGCGATATAATGATGGCACAGTGAAAATCTTTTGGCAGACAATTAAATGGTTGAGAAAATTCATCATATACCGAATTCTCAAAATAAAAACCCGTGGTGTGCGTGTGATATTAAAAAGACACAACGAGATTTTCCTCGTCAAACATCCGTACGATGATTTTTGGGTTTTCCCGGGTGGCGGAATTCAGAAAAATGAAACGGTGGAGGCGGCTGCGATTCGCGAGGTCATGGAAGAAACCTCATATTCGATCAGTGAGCCAATTGTAAAGTTGGGGGAATATGCAAATAATTCAAAAGGCAAAGATGATACAGTGACGGTTTTTGTGGCTGAAAATTTTTTCAAGCACGAAACAAAGCGGCGTTTATTAGACGAGGTTGAGATACAAAAAAGCGGCTGGTTTGAAGTTGATCATCTACCCGAGCTTTCAAGTGCGACAAGAAAAAGAATTGCAGAAATTCGGTACGGGAAATTTTCCGAAAATACTAGAGATTGGAATTAGACCCTTCCTTCCTTCTTTCTATCAGTTTCTTTCAACAATTTCTTTCGTAGGCGAACAGTTTCTGGAGTGACTTCCAAATATTCATCGTCGCGCATCATTCCCATGGCTTTCTCGAGAGTCAAATCGAATGGTGGCACCAATTGAATGACACCGTCAGAACCTGAAGCACGCATGTTTGTGAGTTGCTTTCCCTTTGTTGGGTTTACAACCATGTCGTCACCTTTTGAAGTGTAGCCGATGACCATTCCTTCATAAACCTGATCTGTTGGAGAAATATAAAGCACTCCGCGATTCTGCAAGTTGTCGAGTGAAAATGCGAGAGCTTTTCCTGTCGCCATAGAAATCATTGAGCCGTATTCAGTTTTATTTATTTCTCCGGCATAAGGCATGAAGGCATGGAACACGCTAGTCATAATTCCCTCACCTTTTGTATCAACCACGAATTCGTTTCGATATCCGATTAGACCGCGAGTTGGAACAAGGAAAGTAATTTTATTTTGGCTATGGATTTTTTCCATATGCATCATGACACCCTTTCTGTTTCCGATTTTTTCGATGACGATTCCGGCGAATTCTTCTGGAACCAAAACATTCACTTCTTCGAAAGGTTCAGATTTCACACCGTCGATATCTTTGACAATAACTTCGGGCAATGTGACGGCCAATTCGAAACCTTCGCGACGCATGTATTCAATCAAAATCGCGAGGTGCAATTCTCCGCGACCATAGACTTTGAAATATGATCCGGGGCTGAAGTCCACTTTCAAACCAACGTTCACCTCCAATTCTTTTTCGAGGCGTTCACGAATTTGTCGTGAAGTAACGAGCTTTCCAACTTTTCCTCCGAATGGAGAATCGTTGACCAACATATTCAAAGACATAGTTGGTTCGTCGACATGAATTGGTGGCAAGGCTTCACCATCTGGATTATCAAGCAATGTCTGCCCAATGTAAATTTCTGGAAATCCGGCGATCATGACAATGTCTCCAGTTGCTGCCTCCGTAACCTCTTTTCTCTCGAGGCCTTCGAATGTAATCAATTTTGTAATTTTTCCTGAGAAAGTTTTTCCTTCGTGATTTTTGACATGTAAAGTTTGTCCGGCTTTCATAACGCCAGAATAGATTCGGCAAATACCCATACGACCGAGGAAGTTGTCGAATGCGAGATTGAAAACCTGAGCCTTCAATTCTTTCTTCGCCATATTTTCATCTGAAGCAAGCGGAACTTTTTCCAAAATGAAATCTAGAAGCGGAGTGAGATCTTTTGATTCATCCTCCATTTTTCTTTTTGCCATTCCTTGTCGGCCGATAGCGTAAAGAGTTTCGAAATTCAACTGCTCTTCTGTTGCCCCGAGCTCGAAGAACAATTCGAAAACTGCATCGTGAGCCTTTTTGACATCTGCTCCAGGCTTATCAATTTTATTCAAAATCAAAATTGGCTTTAGACCGAGCTCGAGAGACTTCTTCAAAACGAATTTTGTCTGTGGCATCGGACCTTCAGAAGCATCAACAATCAACAAAACAGAATCGATTGAACGTAAAACTCGCTCAACCTCGGAACCGAAATCGGCGTGACCTGGTGTATCGAGAATATTAATTTTTGTTCCTTTGTAAAATACAGAAGTATTTTTTGCGTAAATGGTAATACCGCGCTCTTTTTCGAGAGTGTTAGAGTCCATAGAGACGTCCTCGTGAACCATGCCAGTTTGTTTTAAAATGGCATCGGTCAAAGTTGTCTTTCCGTGGTCAACGTGCGCGATGATTGCAATATTTCTGATTTCCATATTTTTATCTGTTTACGAATGTTAATGCTTTACCTTTTTTATCTCCACGACCTGTTCGTCCAATTCGGTGAACATAATCGTCATAAGTTTCAGGGACATCGAAGTTTATCACATGAGAGACATTTGGTATATCGAGTCCTCGCGCTGCGACATCGGTCGCGACAAGAATTTTTGCTCGGTGTTCCTTGAATGATTGCAGAGCGCGCTGTCGTTTGCTGTGATTTTTATCACCGTGAATTGATTCGGCACGGAATCCTCTTTTAATCAAATCTCGTGAAAGATTTTCTACGCCGCGTTTTGTACGACCGAAAATAATAACTTTTTCAAAGTCTGGCTGTATCAAAAGATTGTGCAATAAATCCATCTTGTCTTCTTTTGAATTAAATCGCACAACATCCTGATCAACATTTTTTGAAGTGTCGCCAGTTTTCACAGAAATAGAGATTGGGTTCTTCAAAAATTCCCCAATCAATTTCTGAATTTCAGATGACATTGTTGCCGAGAAGAAAAGAGTTTGTCTATCCTTTGACATTAGACCCATGACATATCGAATATCGTCGATGACTCCCATGTCGAGCATTCGATCAGCTTCGTCGAGCACAACATTTTTAAAGTTCGACAAATTAATTTTTCTGCGATTGATCAAATCCTTCAATCGTCCTGGTGTTCCGATAATGAAATGATGGAAACGGTGCAACTGAGAAATTTGTTTTCCGATTGACATACCACCGACACAAACGACAGAATGAATATTCATTCCTCGTGTGAAGCCTCGCAATTCGTCTTCGATTTGAATTGCCAATTCGCGAGTTGGAACTACGATGAGAACTTGCTCTCGTGAATTCAAAACAATTTTGTTAATTAAAGGAATCAAAAAAGCTCCGGTTTTTCCTGTTCCAGTGTTTGCAATTCCAACGACATCAGCACCCTTCAAAATGTGTGGGATTGTTTTGTCCTGAATTGGAGTTGGTGTGACATATCCTTTAGTTGTGATCGAGTCTTTGACTTTCTGTTCAACTAGAAAATCTACAAATTTGTGCTCGGGTACGAATTTTTCAACAGTCAAAGTTTCAACTGCCTTGTTTATGAATTTTGAAACATCAATTCGCTCTCCGCGTCCTGATTTTTTGTTTCGTCCGCCGCCGAATCCTCCGCGTCCTCTGTTAGAAGATCCGCCTCGATGATATCCGCCTGAACGCGTGCCTGGGCGTGAGCTAGAAAATCGGCTCGGTCCGTGTGATGGTCGTGAACCTGCGTATGATGAATTCGCGGTCGATGTGTGTTGTCGACTGTGATGTGTAGTTGTTGAAGTACCCGCAACATGTGGTCGCGCGTGACTGTGTCCTACTGTTGATGAATGTCCATGTGTTGAAGTTGCTCCTGCTCGAAAATTTCTTGTAGTTGAAACTCTGCCACCGGATGAACGCGATCGAAAACCAGCTCCGCGATGTGGTCGAGAGTGACTTCCTGATGAATTTCTATTAAAACCGCTTCCATGAGAAGCTCTATTTGTTTGCATTTTTTATGTTTATTAAAGGCCTAATGCCTTGATAACTCGTCTGATTTAGTATTAAAGTAAACAATCAGTCGTCTCATCGAGTTTCAAAAACACTTAGAAATAAGGTTAAAACCAAAGAGAAATAGTTATTGGTAGATATAATAGACTATATTGGGCTGGTTGTCAACTGGTTTTATTTGGGTATAAAAAAGACGCCACGGGTGTTAGCCGGGCGTCAAGTTTGAAAAGCAAATTTTGATTACCGCTTTTTACTCAAGTATTCATCGTACAAATTAGTCATCCATTTGTGGTAACCAAACAAAAGGTAGGAATTACTTGCCAGCAAGACCATAAACAACAAGAGAACCACGATCCAAATCCCTTCGGGAGTATTACCTGAATTTTTGCTCGCCGCCTGCTGCATTGCTTCAATAATCAGATAGGTGAGTTCATTTGGCATGACGTCTCCTCTTAAGTTTTGGTGTAAAAATACGTGTACAGTTTCTATATTTTATTATCACCAAATTAAATAAAAGTCAACTTGCATCTTAGATAAGTTTTACTTCCTAAAATATTTTCTATTCAACTCGAGTGTAAAATACCCCACCCCAATCACAACAAAGCCAAGGAAAATGAGAGCCACTGGCCAACCGATTGAATCTGCGAAATATTCGCCGGTGAGCTTGACCAAATGTGCCATTAGAAATAGTGCGCTAAGTGCAAGCATTGTTCGACTCTTTAGGAAAATGCTTCCGTAGAATCCGGCAAAGACTACAGCGAAGAAAATCAAATTGAAAGCTCCATCCATTGTGATGACAGGCATCATAATCGCAAATGTTCCAAATCCATAGAGAAGACTCGAGATAATATTTTTTCGCCCGAGAGTTTTCATCTTGTTTATGCCGAGCGATAGATATGAGATACCCAAAAACACTGTCGCCCATTTCATTATTTCTGCGTCCACAACACCTCCTCCAAACAATTTTAATATCGCAGAATAATATGCCCAAGTTCCGAATACCACCGACGCGACTGTCAGAATTTCTTTTTTGACAATTAATTTTGAAGCAAAAAATATTACAAACAAAATTGCCGAGATAACTAGATTAGTTTCGAGATTAATTTTGATATCCATTTCATTTGCCAAAACGAATGCTCCAATCGGCGCAAGCACGGCAGAGACAGCAAACATAATTTGCGATAAAGCGTTTTTCGCGCGAGTCATATATGCCGAAACATATGCAACGAGGGCCACACCGATTGTCACCAAAATTCTACCGAACGATCCGATATCATTCCAATTTTGGACTGTCAAAATCAGCACTCCGATTATTACGATAACTGCGCCGATGAAATAGAATATATTAGAGACATTTCTTGTACCTTGTCCATCTCCCTCTGAAAAAATCGCCATCATTTCTGATTTTGAAATTTGTCCGGCCATAACTTGTTCCTTCACTAAATTAATTAATTGTTGTTTTTCCATATATTTATTTTATCCAGCCAATAAATTCAAAACCACCATTCCAATAGCTATTTTTCAGTGGAATATTTAATTTTCGTTTCGCCCCACTATTCATTTTTGTCACGAAATACCCAGAATTATCGTGATTGTTTCCAAAAACTTCAAAAATACCCCCGTTTCCATATTCGAAATTCACATTGTATCCATCCACAGAATATTCGTCATCATAGACAAAATATTTTTGAGCTTCATCAAGTGTAATCTTTTTATTTACATCGTTCTTTACATCATACATATACAAATCCCTTGCGTCGCGCATCTCATAATTCAAAATTTCTTCTTTACTATAATTCACAGGGCTAAGGACGACTTTTGAATTTTCAACTACGTAATTATTTTTATATAAAATTCCATATTTTGCAGGTGAAGTTTCGTTTGAAATAGCATAGATGAAATCAGATTGAGGTTGTACAGATGAAGTTCTCACTGAAATCCATATCGCAACAAAAACGATAAAAAATATTGGTAATGCAAGCCCCACAATAATTGGCAATTTTTCTTTGTTCATAAATACATTCTAACATATTTAATCTTTCTATTTCAAAACTCTGATATTATATATGAATGAATAATTATTTAATCTTTTGGGCTCTAAAAATTAATGAGATTTTTGATAATGCGTTTTTAATTGTTTTATGTGCAATAATTTTCACGCTCTTTTTCATGATGAGAAAAAATTATTTTCTGTTCTCCGTACTTTCTGTCTTTGTGGTTGAGACTTTAATCTTTTCTCTAAAAAATATCTTCCAAATTGCTCGCCCAGATAATCCAATAATTGAAGTTTCTGGTTATGCTATGCCTAGCGGCCACGCAGGAAATAGTTTTCTTATTTCGACACTTTTAACTTTTTATGTGTTCAAATTAAAATTGAATAAACCGCTAAAGGTTCTGTTAGTAATTATTTTTAATCTCGTAGCGCTCGCAATCAGCGCAAGTAGAATTACCCTAAATGTTCACACGGTTGCACAAGTTATCGCTGGTGCTTTGATAGGTATTCTTGTTCCAATTATTGTACTTCAGATTATGAAGCTTAAAAAACACAAGGTCTCCTAAATTCGTCCAAGTGAGTTTTTCTCATTCCTATCTTGGTAATTTCCCCATCAATCATTTGCATCTCAACAATAGCACCGGTTTTTACTTCATC
>CAZHOL010000002.1:39874-42926 GCA_964534415.1 uncultured Candidatus Saccharibacteria bacterium
TAATTTCCCCATCAATCATTTGCATCTCAACAATAGCACCGGTTTTTACTTCATCATTGAAATATTGATCAAAGAGAAAGTTGCCAAGCGAGTAAGCAATGTATGAGCCATTATAATTCTCTGTTTCTTGAACCACATGGGGATGCATTCCAATCACCATATCTGCCCCTGCGTCAACGAATTCTTTTGCCCACTGCCTGACGCGTGCGGTAACAGGCGAATATTCATTTCCCCAATGTGCGAAAACAATAACTTTACCTCCCTCTTTCTTTGCTAAAGCAATTTCTTGTAAAGTTTTTTGTGCGGAACCAAAAAATTCGTTAAAAGAAATGAGCGTGAAAACATTTTTTCCCTCTGCTATTTTTAGAATTCGATAATTGTTATTAACAGGATCACCAAAATATTTTATTCCACTCTCAATAATATGTTTGCCGGTCTCTTCAATTCCAGAACTTCCGAAATCATACATGTGATTATTATCAATACCCAAGACATTAATTCCAGCACGAAGCATTGCATTTAGGGTTTTTGGATCAGTTGTAAAACGATAATTATTAGGGCTTCCTGGCTCTGTGCCGACGCTCACCGATTTATTTCTCGTGACAGGACTTTCCATATTAGCAACCACATAGTCAAAGTTGTAAAAATACGGACGAATACATTCGAACATGAAATCATATCCGTACTGCTCAGATTTTAGTCGAATAGAGCGATCCACAAAAGTATCACCAACAAAAGCAACGTTAATCTCATTAACTTTGACTTTTTCAAATATTTTTCCGTGAGGAGCAACGAGAACATTGGCGCCAAACAAAAACACCGCGACGGTTATTACAAATATGACTACTACTTTACGCATGAGTTAATTGTAATACAAACTTGACACGAATGGTATAATCGTTAAATAGAAACACATTGCCACGCACATCATCATAATAAATTTTGGAACAGTTCATGTAGAGGAAATTGAAGGTGCGCACAACGTGTTAGTCGAAGCATTTGTTATTGGAGGTATGTATGGATGTATTCTTTCTCATCTTTTCAAGAGAGAGCGCTGTATAGACAAAATTAAAAAATAAAAAAGGGCCGGATTTCTCCTGGCCCACATCGTCAAAGAATTTCATGCGCTTGAACGCACACCAACGGCAACCCTTCTTCGGTTCCCAAGGCGTACGCGATCGATACTTCGCATGGCGTGTTTTGTCCGATTTTCGACCGCAAGTCTGGTCCATCACGATCAAGCATGCACACGATCGGATACTCGCCTTTTGGACCAAAATTGTGGTAGCAACGAACAGATCTCCCGACGGCAGATAAGCGCGCAGTAAAACGTGAAGGTAAATCCATCACGGGCTCAACAGCACTCATCAGTTTGAACCCACGATTAGTATCATCAACACCCTGATACTTAATGATATTGCCTGGTTTGTAAATACCGAAATTCCCGTGCCTTACATGAACACCTCCCACAGATACGAGGTGCAATTCTTCGTCACCTTGTTTAAAGTACAAATATGGAGCCTTTTTTCCTGCTCCAAATTCCACCTCGCTTCTGTTTAAAAACTTTAAAACTAAATATTCCGCATTGATCAAACCTGCCAAATATTTATTCTGAAAAAATGTTACGTCGTTATTGTGACTCATAAAGAGTCCTCCTGTGTTTAGATTCCAGTCAGAAGCATAAAACAAATGGCCACCATTGTCAAATGATTTTAGGTATAAAAAAAAGAGGGGTGGAATTCCCCCTCTGGTGTGGCACCCCGATGTGTGTCAGCGCTTGCCGGCGTGCGGCTTCTTTTTCTCCGACGCCTTGCTGGCACGGTGCTCTTCGAACCCCGAACGCTTTCGGGCAACACGCTCGATCAGGTCGACCGTGCAGTAGATCCCGGATTCATCCGTGCGGATGACACCGGTAACCCGCGCAATGAAGCGACTCCCGGCCGAAAGCGACTGGACCAACTCGGGATTCGTCTGCATTCGATCGGGAATGCAGTGAATCCAGTTTCCGGTTTCTGGTGACGTCCAGCTCGCGTAGACCTGGCCATCAATCTTCACGAAGTTGATGTCGATCTTGTCCGGAATCGGCTCGACGGGCGAGACGAGAACCATGATGCGCCGAATCTCGTCACTGTTCCGATACATTTCGGCGGAAACATCCCCGTAATGTTCGAAAAAACCGAACTCGCCCTGGGGGACAACGCCGTTTGCGTCGGTGGACAGGAAGTGGATTCCTTCGGGTCCATCTGCGATGCAGATGTGAGGGTAGAACACCTTTCCACCATCCACATTCATCTTCTGCTCGCCGAAACGGAGCAAATAGAACCCGTTGTTCAGCATCTTCTCGAGTCTTGCATTCATAACGATTCTCCTGTAACTGAGGAAACCCTATCAAATCAGCCGGCACCGAACGGTGCGCATCCTGACTCGATTCAAAACCTCACTAATTTGGGTTATTTCTACCTATCTTTATATCATATTTGGACTATACTGTCAAGCAATTGAAAAACAAATTAAAACAAGGCACCTCACACAAGAAGTGCCCTGCCCTAATTAGCATTCAAACTCTTTTATAACTCGTCTAATGCTTTTTCAACATATTCCATAGCTTCGTCAGCATATTCTATCGCTTTATCATAATCTTCATCATCAAATTCATCTTTGGCTTTCTTCAATTTAGCACGCGCATCATCTAGATAGTCTTCTGCATCTGCAGTTTTGCCAGACGCATCGTCAATCTCTTCCTGAGCATCGTCGATTTCATCCTCCACATCATCAATCGCTTCATCGGCCTCGTCTCTCTCATCACTTTCTCCAATCGCATCTACCGCGTCATCAGCAAGGTCCTCTGCATCCTCTGCTAATTCAATTGCGGATTCGTAATCCTCATCATCGAGAGCGTTTTCAGCTTCTTCCAATTTATCTTCCGCCTTTGCGAATAGATCCTCTGCGTCATCAACATCTTCATCATTATCATCTGCTTCTTCAATTTTTATCTCGGCATTATCAATTGCATCTTTTGCCTTATCAACAGCATCATCCGCCTCGTCTTCAT
>CAZHOL010000002.1:43026-49072 GCA_964534415.1 uncultured Candidatus Saccharibacteria bacterium
GCATTATCAATTGCATCTTTTGCCTTATCAACAGCATCATCCGCCTCGTCTTCATCTGTTTCTCCCCCAGCATCCTCGTATGCATCCATTGCATTATCATAAGCGTCGTCGGCATATGAAATTGCATTTGCATAATTTCTAGCAAAATACGAATCGACCGCTTCAAACAAATCTGTGCGAGCATCATCGAGGTTATCATCTGCACTATCTACATTTTTCCCATCATCACGCGCATCATCAATCTGATCGTCTGCATCTTCGACAGCATTAATTGCCTTTTTTATAAGTGTCTCAGCCTCTTTTTGTTGTGAGTTAGAAACTACTACTGCAGGCGGTAGAGTTGTTGTGGTTGGAGTATTTACAACAGTTGTAGTCGTGCCACCAGAAACTAATTGAAGATATTTCGCGCGAGATTTCGCACCAAAGACACCGGTCGCAGGTGTAATACCGTTCGCGGCTTGCCACTTCATAACTGCCTGTTTTGTCAGGTCTCGCATTAAACTAGTTTCTCCACCCGGCGCGCCAGGTCCAGAACTTGCGATTTTGAAGCCGTTTGCATTCAAATATTTTTGCAAACATCGAACATCTTCACCATTTACGCCGATTTCAATGTCGCGCGTAAATGAACAAGCAGCCTCAACATTTGTTGCCTTCAAAAACATGAAAGCAAGCGCAAAGACAAAAATGTATTTATATAATTTCATAAATTTCAATTAGTTATTAACTTTATAATTATATATCAATTTAACGTTCAAATTTAAAAGTTACCTACAGAAACAACAAATTCCTATCGACATCATCGTTATCTGTGCCTTTTGTTTTTTCTTTAATCGCTTTGTGTGTGGAAGCCAGATATATCACCCTCTTCCCTAATTTATTTTCCAAATTATCGATTTGCCTGTGTATCATCTCAAACCTCTTCGAACGACTTCCTGAATTAAATAAATCAGTCGGCACAGAATTTTCAGCAATCAAATCATGCAAAATTACTCCTGTCGTCCGATACAACACACCTCGCTTGAAAAGATTTTTGAAGTTTTTCTCGGCCTCCTCAATTAATATTTCCGGTGCACTGGTTGGATTTCCAAGTGAAATTGTGTAATCGTGTATTTTAAAATCTTTTGTCTTAAGAAAAAAAGTAATTTTCTTGGGAACTAAAAAGAAATGCCGGGCTTTGGCACACGCCGATTCAATGTGTTTAGAAATTTGTGATTGCAAAAATATTTTGTCATTTGTAAGAGGATTGAACGAGCGAGTTTTTTGAATTGAAGCATAGACCGTTTTTGCATCAGGGTTAATCTTCATTATCGACTCTGCTGATAATTCTCTCCAAATCGTTTCGTAAGGTTTCGAGAATTTTTTTGTTACAAATTCGAGGTCTCGAGAAATGAAATCGTGCGCAGTTACTATTCCCATTTTCTGCATTTTTTCTGCGGTTCGCGGACCGATTCCCCAAATTTTTTCAATTTTAGTTTTCTTCAAATATTCTTGGGTGGTTTCTTTGGTGATCACCGTCAGTCCATTTGGCTTCACAAATTTCGAAGCCACTTTCGCGAGAACTTTTGTTGGTGCTACACCAAGTGAAACAGACAATTGCAATTCCGTGTTGATTTCTTTTTTAATTCGCTCGGCAATTTGTCGATAAGACATTTTCAAAGGCAAATCTAGTGCGGTCAAATCAGCAAAACATTCATCTATACTGTACTCCTCAACATCATCAGCATAGCGCCGCACGATTTCAAACATCTTTCCAGAATACTTTACATACGATGCATAGTCACCGGGCAAAATTATTACACTAGGAAATTGTTTTTTTAATCGAAACACCGGCATACCACGAACAACACCGAGCGCTTTTGCTTCATATGAAAGTGCAGTCACGATTCCTCTCTCCTCGCCAGTCACCACTGGCAATCCGTGCAATTTAGGGTTCTTGGCGACTTCAACACCAACGAAAAAAGCATCGCCGTCTATGTGCAATATCGCTTTTTCTCTTTTGAAGTTTTTCTCCGGCACCATATTCGAATCATATCAAATACAAGTGCAAAGTTTTCCACTCAAATTATGGCTTCCTATATAGATTAAATAGAGCATTGACTCCGGCCAAATTTTTCACCCATTCTACATCTTCATGAGTTTTCAATTCTACAGTCACTGCTGGAATTCCAATCGAAGCCAACCAATCCTCTGCTGCACCAGTAACTTCATATGCATCGAAAGTTTTCACTGCATTGTATCCAGACGCAACACTGTACGCATTCATTACCGACAAAGTTTCGGGCAAAATTCCGTTATGGCAAGCAGAGGCGTAAACAGCATTTGCTTGACTGTGCCAGAATACCGCAACATTCGGTTTGAATTTAGCTACAAAATCTCGCAACGCGACGGCCTCCGGTTCTGAAAATACCGACGCTCCGGCGCTCACACGATTTCCTTTCCACATCGATTCCGGCTTCCATTTACAATCGAAATTTCTATTCAAATCTACATCTCTCGCGTTGAATCTACCCAATTTTGTAGAAGTTGCATTGATTGCTTCGGTAACGGTGAACCTACCCTCTTTACCCAAAACCGCAAATACACCGTCTGGATTTAATGAAGGAATTATTGCAACCCGAATCCCACTTGGAATTTTGTCTGTACTCGAGGAGAAATAATCAATGAACTGATATGCGAGAGCAACACTATTCCATTCGTAACCTCCGTGAATTCCCCCAATTAGCAAGACCCGCTTTTCTCCTTCGCCAAAATAGTACGCTTCGATTGGGCGACCTTCAACACTTTTTCCGATTATTTCACTTTTAATTTCTTCTGTAACCGGTGCTTCAGAAATTACATCTTTAACCTCGTCACGAATCAACTTCAAATACGCCAAAAGCGCGAGAATGAGTAAAACAATTATCGAAATAATTACTATTCTCTGTTTTTTGGAACCGAACATTATTCAGTGTAGCTTGCTAATACAGCCTTGATACCCGCAAGATTTTTTGCCCACTCTGTATCTGTATGATTTGTTAGGAGAACACTAATTGCAGGAATCTCTTTCTTGGCAAGCCAGTTAACCATGTCACCGGTGATTTCGTAGAAATTGAAGTCTTGATATGCCTTGTATCCTGATGCCTGTGCGAATGTTTTTGTTAATGAAGCTGTACCTGCTGATACACCATTGTGACAGCTAGATGCGAAGACTCCGCCCGCCGCACTATACCAAACGATAACTGCGCTAGGTGTGTTTGTTTCTACATAATTTTTGATCGCCTGTGATTCAGGTTCTGAGAATGCTGAAGTTCCACCGCTAACATCTTTGTTTTGCCATTTACCTACCGCCTTCCAATCACAATCAAAATTTCTGTTCAAGTCTACCTCGTTTGCATTAAATCTTCCTGACACGACGACAGTCTGATCCTTGGACACATCTGAAGCAACGAATCGCTCTGTTGTGCCAACAACTTTCTCTAATCCATCAGGGTTCATAACTGGAATGACGGTAACCTTCACATTAGCAGGAACCATTGTTGGATTTGCTTTCAAATAATCCATAGTTTCGTATGCAACAAGGGCAGTGTTCCATTCATAACCTCCGTGAATTCCTCCAATGAATAGAATTTCAGTTTCACCCTCACCGAAATGATATGCGGTGATGTCTTTACCCCCTGCCGACTGACCGATTACTGTTTTTGTTTTATCAACTACAACCTCAGGAGTCGTAGTTGCAGGTGTTTCAGTTTTTGGTGTTTCGATGACAATCTCTGTTTTTGGAGATTTCATAATAACAAAGGCCAAGACTGCAAGAATAATAATTACTACTACTGCGATTATTGTTTTTTTCATAATGTATCTATTTTAGCACAAAACTAGAGTTGTAAATACCCCAGAATTAGGTTGTAAAATATAGATAATTAGGAGTTAAAGACTTTCTTTATCCAATCTTGCAAATCCTCGACAATTTCGCTCTTTAATCGATCTTTCAAAACTTTATGAACCTCTCTATAAAACCAGTCGCGCCCTTCGGCAGGTTTTGTCATTTTGTTCCAAAAACTTTCCCCCTCATCTTCGATTGCCGCATGAGAAGACATTAAGTTATGAATTTTATCTGCTGCAGATATATACAACGAACCCTCCGGAGCGGTTTTGAGATTTTCTAAATATTTTAGCCTGACGTATTTCCACTCATCGATACCGCCTTTTCTTTTCAGTGGGTCCTTTTCTTCTGTAACACCACGTACAATTTGCAAAACATTTTCTCCGAACTCGTTGCGAATCAAATCTTCTTTTTCATTGTATGGCAATTTTACATCTTCCAAAACATCGTGAAGTAGTGCGGCTACCAACGTATCCTCGTCTTTTGTATATTTTGAAGCAATGAACATCACGGCAAAAGGATGCGTGCTGTACGGTGTCTCGTGCCTGTCTTTTCGAATTTGACCATGATGAAGCCTGGCTGATATTTTTATTGCCTTATCAATTCTCTGAGTGTGTTTCATCGAGATCCTTTAGTCGCGGTGTGTTTATTTTGCTTCTTTAAATTTGGTTTATTTTTTAAAGCAAAATCTTTCTTGGAGTCACTCTTTAATTGAAGTGCAATGTGTGCTTTTTTACTTTGTGATGGTTGAATTTGTTTCATGTTTTAATTATACCTTAAATTAATAGCGATTTAGCACGACACCTCTAGTAATTGGTCCGAAATATCCTATCGCCGGAACAATATTGTTTGCTTTCTGGAATCGAATTAAAGCATTTTGAGTTAACGCTCCGAAATAATTTGTTTCATTTCCTACAGAACCCGGACCGGATTGCGCAAGGACAAATCCATTAACATTAAGGAACTTTTGCAATCGCATAACGTCATCACCATACATATTCAGTTTCAAATCTCTTACAAAAGAGTCTGTCGTTGAGGTTGAGGTCGTTGTGAGTGATGTTGAGACAATTGGCGTAATCACTCTTCTTTTTGAACCTGAACTTCGTCTAGACTGGACCTCTTCGACAATTTCGGTGACTTCAAAAACATGGGTTGAATACCCACCTGTATATGTAAATGTGATTCGACCACTACCATCTGCAACACAAGTTGAACCAGTGCAATCATCACCTGAAATATTATCAGTTTCAACATCGTCGATCGTGACTGAATATTCGCTTCCAGGGTTCAAATCACCGACAGTAAAGATTGTTGAAGTTGCAACAGAACTGGATGCCGTCCAACTTTTTACCCCGTCCACGTTCCAAGTAATATCTGAAATATTCAACCACTCTGGTCTGTGTGCCGAAGATGAATATGAAGGAAAACCTCCGACAGGTGTCGCCGTGAGATCCGCTTCAGCTATCCCAGCCGGTGCAGACAGATAACGGAACATTCCGTCGCCGTAAATCCTAATATCACCCCCAGCATTAATATCGTCTTCCCCAATTTCCAATGTCGGTTGATACTCGTACGCTCCAATATCTGGTGTGCCGTAAACAGGATCTCCGGAATAATCTGTTTCTGTTGCACTCATATATCCAGTCGAAGTTCCAGCGTCAATGTTTGGTGAATAATCTTGTAGAGTGTAATCTTCACCATCAACGTCAGACATCAGAGGATCTGCTGATTGTAAATTAATTTCGAAATTATCGCGCCACTCATCGATGTCATATGTTACACCTTCATAACTAAAGTCTTGTGGACTCGTTGCGTAATAGCTGTTATTAGAAAATGTCGCAGAACTGGTTGCATCAACCACAGAAAAAGCTGAAATATCATCCAATGCATAAACCAAGTTATTGTCGAAAATGATGTCTTCTGAATAAATATCAGTTATATCATCGTGGTTTGCATACAAACCAATTTCCGTGCTATCACCAGGCAAAATTATTGTATTGTTATAGAAAACCATATCTGAAGAAGCTTTGGAGCGCAAAGAATGCCCGTAAATATTCACATCTATATTGTGGTGAAATGTTCCGCCGCTTTGCCCTTTACCCAAATATGCGATATAGGTATTTTCTACGATGTTGTTGTAAACTTCTCCTCCTGTTTGATTACCCAACATTATTCCGTGCACAG
>CAZHOL010000003.1:0-6719 GCA_964534415.1 uncultured Candidatus Saccharibacteria bacterium
GCCCCTCTAGCCGCAACAGGGGTGTTGTCAGTGCTAATCACATCGATTGGACCGTTAGAGAATGTGAAGACATCATCGATAGTTGTGTTGTCAGTCTTCAGATTTCCAGCTCGTGCCAAATCTAGAAGTGTTGCGGGAGCGCCAGGGAATCCACCGACAGAAATTGCTTGGCCAATTTCGTAAAGAGATTTGTCTGTAGAAATTTTTGCGTAGGGGAATTTGCTAGGTAAATATCCTCCCGGATTGGAATTTGAAGTGATGAGTAGGAATGCGTAATCGTCCTCGCCAGTTCCACGAGGATTGGTATTAGTAACAATGTCGCGATTTTTCTTTACCCACTCTTCTTGAATATATAATAGCGAAGCGCGATATCCGAAATATGGATTATTTTTTTGATACAAAAGGCAAGTGTGATTCTCTAATAGGAAAGGGTGGGCGACATGGGCGTTAGTCAAAACGACGCCAACAGGCGAGACCAGAACACCGCTTCCAGTTTGCGCAGATGTGAAATTGCCTTGCTTGCTGGTGCATATAATGTTTACGACCACATCTTCAATTTTGCTAAAGTCAGTGACTTCGCTTGTGACTTGGTCTGCGATTTTTTCCTGAACGAATTTTTTGACTTCTGGAATTGTAATTTGTTTCTGCTCAACATCAACCCGGATTTCAGGAGTGATTTTGGTCTCAGGAATGGTAATTTTCTTTGGAATTACAATTTCGCTTTTGTCTGGAGAAGTTTTTATATTTTCGGTTTGGCGAATTTTCTCAACTTGCGAATCAACTTTATCTTGAATTGTGTTCTTTGCAGAATCGATTTTCGCAATAATGTCGTCAGGCGTGATGATCTCGGTTTTTTCTTCAACCATTTTTTGAATATCCTCCTGGCGTTGTTCGATTTGAACGATGGCCTCGCTCTGAGTAGGAATATGAGTCGAAGGTGTCAGACCTAGAAATGCTAAGACAGTTGTCATTCCAACGATTGCTCTTTGCAATATTATTCGAATGATGAATGGCATTGAAATATTATATCAGATAAAATAGTTGAATTAAAAATGAATTCTTGGTATATTTTGTGAAGTTTGCGGGCATGGTTTAGTGGTAGAATGACTGCCTTCCAAGCAGTAGACGGGAGTTCGATTCTCCCTGCCCGCACCACTTCATTTTCTATATAAAGAAAAGGCACCAACCAATTGGTCTGGCGCCACAATTCACGAGTTCAGGTTTTTCATCGATATCCGCTCCGACGGAACGACTTCGGGAGCTTCTTGACGATTTTCGAAAGCATTATACCTGCAACTTCGAACATAAGACGCTCTTCGATTTTGGGGCTTCGTATGTGTGCCTCAAAAATCTTTATTCTCCTGAGCATCTCGTTCGGATTGTTTGGGATCAGCCATTGGTTAGGTGAAATTTTGCTTCCGTTCAAACTGATCCACCGTGCGTATTTCGTCCAGTCGCTAACACCATGAAGAAACAACAGACATTCTCCGATCAGACCTTCCTCATTGGTTACCCCTCCAAATGGAGAAGGTTCACGAGCAAAAAGTACGTCGCAGAGATCATCTTTCATTTTTTTTCCTCGCTAGGGGTTTGTACTTACTGAAGTAAATTAGCATTTGGTATTGTAAAGTCAAGCGCATCTCGTATAAAAGAAAAACACCCTTGCGGGTGTTTTTCACTTCAGCGAAACAGTAAATTATTTTACTGAGTCTTTCAAAGCCTTAGCAGCCTTGAATTTTGGAACCTTCATAGCTGGAACATTTACTGATTCTCCTGTTCGTGGGTTTCGAGCTGTTCTTGCTGCTCGAGCCTTTACTGAGAAGATTCCGAATCCTGCTACTGATACTTCGTCGCCTTTCTTCAATGAAGCTGTAATTGTGTCGAAAAGTGTGTCTACGACCTGTTCTGCCTGAACTTTTGTTCCGCCTAGAACGCCGTGGATTACTTCAACTAGATTTGCTTTGTTCATATTTTTTATTCGCTATTTTATTTTAATAAAAGTGCTTACGTAAGCTAATTTTTAGCACTGGTATATTATATAAAATAAGGGTTTTTTAGGCAAGAAAGATGTTATCTTGCGTATTCGGTAATTTTGTTTTCTCGAATAACCGTTATTTTAATCTCTCCTGGATATTTCAACTCGTGCTCGATTTTTCGAGCGATTTCTTTGGCTAATTTTGAAGCTTCAAAATCGCTAATTTCGTCTGGCTTCACAAATACCCTTATTTCTCGGCCCGCCTGCAGAGCATACGATTTATTTACACCATCGAAAGAGTCGGCAATTGCTTCCAAATCCTCCAATCGTTTAATGTAGTTTTCGGCGTTGTCGCGACGCGCACCTGGACGACCTCCAGAAATTGAGTCTGTAACATATACAATTACTGACTCAACTGTTTCAAACGGATAGTCTTCGTGATGAGCCTGCATTGCTTTGATGACTCGTTCATCAACTGCGAATTTTTGTAGAATTCTGCGACCGATTTCTAGATGAGATCCTGCAATTTCGTGATCAACTGCCTTACCAATGTCGTGGAGAAGGGCACCAGCTTTGGCAATTTTCACATCGGCCCCGATTTCCTCCGCAATCATTCCGGCTAGGTGAGCCATTTCAATTGAATGCTGAAGAACATTCTGTCCGTAGCTAGTTCGATAGTGTAGGCGACCGAGAATCATTAGCAATTTAGGATCTAGGTTGAAGACTCCACATTCGTACGCCGCCTTCTCACCCTGTTTTTTGATTGTTTGTGAAATTTCATCTTTTGCCTTTTGAATTGCCTGCTCGATTTTTGCAGGTTGAATTCGGCCGTCTGTGATTAGACTCTGCAATGCAATTTTTGCAATTTCTCGTCGAACTGGATCGAATGAAGATAATGTAATTACGGCAGGTGTATCATCCACTATCACCTCGACACCCGTCAGTCGCTCGAATGTTTTAATGTTTCGACCTTCCTTTCCAATGATTTTTCCTTTGACTTCATCACTAGGCAAATCAACGACCGAAGAAAACAGGTCTGCAGGAGTTGTTGTGCCGAGTCGCTGAATAGCAGTCGCCAAAATCTCTTTTGCTTTGGCCTCCAATTTCTCTTTGTTCGACATTTCTAGTTTCTGGAGTCGTACAATTAAATCCTCAGCGTAGTCCTTCTCAAGCTGCTTCAAAATGATGTCCCGAGCCTCGTTTCGCGACATTCCCGAAACCTTTTGAAGTTCCTCAATCATTTCCTCGTTTTTGTTTTCCAGTTCCGCACGGATTTTCTCTATTTCTGCGTATTTTTCTTTCTGTGAGTCGGCTTCGGCATCCAAATCTACTTGTCTATTATCCAAAAGCGCCTCTTTTGCGATGAGACGGTCCTCGGTTTTCTGAATTCTTTCTTCTTCCTTTTTTATTGATTCTTTAGACTCGTTCAAAATTGCCTCAGCTTTTCGTTCGGCCTCTTTTGTGATTTTCTCAGCTTTCTCACGAGCAGAGAGCATCATTTCCTTTATTTCAAGCTCCATTGACCCTCGTTTTCCGAGAGCAATAATGAAGCGCAAAAACCAACCTACGGCAATACCCGCGAGCGCCGAAGCGGCCGCGATCAACAACACTATTAATAATTGCATGTACTAATTTTGTCCCTTATATCAAGCTGTTTTTCTGATTTTCTGCAGTATAGATTGACTGAAATCCGGAGTGATTTTTAGAACAAACTGAAATTAAATTGATAACAAGCCTTATACTATGCTATGAGGGGAGGTTTTGCAAATATCAAGAAAAAAGCCCCGGCACAATGTCGCCGGAGCAATTATCTTTATTGTTTTAATTATGAAATCACCTTATCAATAATTCCATACTTCTTCGCCTCATCTGCAGTCATGAAATAGTCTCGGTCCATGTCTTTCTCAACTTTTTTAATATCCTGACCTGTATTTTTCGCCATCATTTTAATCAAATTGTCTTTGTGTCGAACATAAAGTTTTGTTCGAATTTCAATGTCGGAAACTTGACCCTCCATTCCGCCGTGTGGCTGGTGAATCATAATTTCAGAATTTGGTAGAGCAAATCTTTTTCCTTTTGCACCTGAAGATAGAATCATCGCACCCATAGATGCTGCCATTCCAACACAAACAGTAGCGACATCATTTTTGATGTAGTTCATTGTGTCGATGATTGCGAGACCTGCAGTGACAGAGCCTCCTGGAGAATTGATGTATAGATAAATATCTTTCTTTGGGTCAACAGATTGCAAATGCAAAAGTTGTGCAATTGTTAAACTCGCTGTGTGGTCATCAATACTATCACCAAGGAAAATAATATGATCTTTTAATAATCGTGAATAAATATCATATGCTCGCTCCCCGAATTGTGATTTTTCAATTACTGTTGGTATTAACATATTTGTATTTTATCATTATTTAATCTCTTCTAGAAATTTGAAGACTGCATCGTTTCGCAACATGTGTGCAACATATGAAGTCGCTTGCGCATCGCTAATATCTTTGTAGTGTTCCTTGAGATGTTTCACTTCGTGTTCAACAAGTTTTGGATCTGCCTCAATCTTTTCCGCAATTGCGATTTTTGGAATAATCAAATTCATCTTCACGCGCTTCTCGGCGTCTGGTCTCCATGCAGTTTTCATTTCTTCCTCTGTCTTTTTAATTTCTTTCATGTAGTCCTCGAAATTAATTTTTGCATTTTCCAAATCGTGTTTGAACTGGTGCATCATGTTAGCGATTTCTTCGTCTATCAAAATGTCTGGAATGTCGCATTTTGATTCCGAAATAATTTTTTCGATGATTTCGAGGCGAACTTTCTGAGCGGCTTTTGCCTTCTTGTCTTTCAACATATTTTCAGAAAGCTGTTTCTTGAAGTCGTCCACATCTTTGAAATTTCCAAGAGTTTTGACGAAGTCGTCATTGAATTCTGGTGCAATTGCTTTGCCGGCTTTCTCTGCCAATTCGCGCTCTGCAGGATCAGCTGAAGTTTTCTTTTTCATGTATTCCGCCTCTGCTCGAGCGTTTCGCAGGTATTCGATATATTCCTCTACTTCCTTGTCTTCGAGTTTAACTTCCTCGTCCTTTTTGACAGACTTGGCAATTTTTTTGTAGTCGGGAAGAGTGATTTCTGGCATTAGAATAAATTCAGCCTTGAAAACTAGGGGATTGTCTTTTGCGATTTTTGTGACGGCGATTCGCGGTTGTGTCAGAGCTTCAATTTTCTCCTGCTCAACGAGAAGGGGAAGAATTTCATAAATTGCACGCTGGGCCATTTCCTCCATGATTGTCATGTCGCCGATGTGCTCCTCAACCATTTTTGTTGGGGCAGAACCCTTGCGGAAGCCTTTGATTTCAACGTGTTCGCCGAGAGCTTTGACCGATTTCTCGCGGTGACTTAACAGCGATTCGTATGGAATTTCGATTTCTAATACGGCGGTCTTGTTTTTCTCCTCTTTCTTAATAATTTTATAATCGACGTTCTTTTTGTTTTTATCTGACATAGTGAGTGGATTCTAACTGAAAAATGAGCAAAAGGGAAGGGTAAAGCGCTTAGTAAGGAAAAGTTGTATGAATAAAGAAAAAACCGCCTCACCCGAAAGCAAGGCGGTTCTCGTTGCGTACGAGTGGACGGCTACTGTGCCTCCTCTCTGATTCCAAAAAAGAGACCACGAACGTAGCCAATGATAAGACCAGCGGTTATCCCTACAAAAAATCCAATATAGAGTCCCCAGAAAAAGCCTTTACCGTTGATGAGAACCCCATGCAGTATTCCTAATACGAACCCGCATATAATTGCAATAACAATTCCGACTGTGAACCCTGCAATCATACCGGAACAAAGCCCATATTCATCCGGTGTCTTTAGTGTTCTGAAGATGTTTACGAGCAAGCAGGTTATTACTGCTACGAGCCCATAGGCAATGAGTGGTACCCAAATGAGTCCTACGTGCGAGATGTTGATTGTTTGTGGGGTCTGCGAGAACATTTCTTTGAAGCTCGGGATCAGGAATCCAACGAACTGCACGTATCCAAAGACACAGAGCAGAACGAAAACCAAGACTGACCACAGAGACCTGTTCGGGACTTCAACATTGAAATTGAATTTTATTTTCACTTCAGTGTCCTTTCTTTTGTAGAGTGTAGCTTTTGCTACGGTTTGAATGTGCTCTTGTGACCTTTATATCAACACATAAACTCTATGTCAATGCATCGTGTAGAGTTTTAAATAAAACAGGATCCGCTAAATCGCCGCATCCAACTCTGCCTCAATAGACATTAGATCGGCATCCAGAGATTCGATATCTGTATCTTTCAAATCTTTCTCAATAACAGAAATGTCTTGTGCCTGATTTTGTTTTCGATACTCGGCTTCTGCCTGCTGCTTTTTAATTACTGAGCCTAGAAAATACAGTCCGCCCATTATGATGATGAGAATAATTATTACAGAACCAATGATTGGTCCTACGGAACCTTCTTTTCGAATCTGGGACGACGATTGAAAATTATTTGTTTCCATTTTCTTAAATTAAATTTTTGATAGTTTCAATTGCCAACTTATATAGATCGCGAGTTTTCTTTATACTTTCTTTTGATTCAGAGACGAGATTTCTTGCCATTTCTTTGCTCAAGCCAACCTCTACTGCCATATCGAGCGCATCTTCTGTCGCATTAATCTGTGCCATAGTTTTTGCTAGGGATTCTCCGGCCGCGTTAATTGCTGTCTCTGCTACTGAAATATCTTTGCC
>CAZHOL010000003.1:6819-15511 GCA_964534415.1 uncultured Candidatus Saccharibacteria bacterium
GCTGAAGAACTCGCCACCATAAATGGCGCAGAACCTTCTGCCAAAACGACGTTTCCAGCCAACATTACAAGGACAAATACTGGGATTATTGATAATTGTTTCATAAATTTAATTTAATTGTTTAACCTAAAAACTATATCATAAAAAGCAAAAACCGTACATCTCTGCACGGTTTTTGTTTGTTTGTCTTTACAAGCGCATTATTTTGAAGATTTTTTCTCTTCGTACATTTTTCTTGCTTTTTCGAATGCTGCCTCTGCTGCTTCGCGACCTTCGACACCCTCGATAGTAACTTCTTTATTTTGCAATTTTTTGTAAGTTAGATAAAAATGCTGAATTTCCTTCATTGTGTGTTTGTTTACATCCTTCAGATCTCGAACTTCATCAAATCTAGGGTCTTCACAAGGAACTGCAATAATTTTTGCATCAGAATCTCCAGAGTCAGTCATGTTTACGATTGCAACCGGTCGAACTCGAACCAAAATTCCCGGAAACAATGGATAAGTTGTCAAAACAACAACATCTAGCGCGTCTCCGTCATCCCACAAAGTCTGCGGAACGAACCCGTAGTCGAATGGATAGTCCTGTGAAGTGTGCATTGCTCGGTCGAGCGCAATAATACCTGTTTTTTTATCAATTTCGTATTTGTTTTTTGATCCGCGATTGATTTCGATGATTGTTGTCATCTCTGTTTTTGTTCCTGGATCTATGTCGTGCAATAAGTTTGTCATTTTTATGAAATGTTATTTTTAATTTACAATTTTATTCTGTTGTAGCAACTTCATCAGTTGAAGTTGTCTCTTCGCTCACTTCGTCCAATTTCGCAGAACGAATGTCGATTTTCCAACCAGTCAATTTTGCTGCTAGTCGAACATTTTGTCCTCCTTTACCAATTGCGAGAGATTGCTGATCTTCGGCAACTGTGACTTTTGCAATTTTACCACCTGTTTCGTCTTCTGAAATCTCGATATTCATTATTTTAGCAGGGGACAAAGCCTCCTCGATGAAATCAGCTGCATTCTCTGACCATTCAATGATGTCGATTTTCTCTCCGCCCAATTCGCTAGTAATTGTGCTGACGCGAACACCACGCTGTCCGACCATCGCTCCCACCGGATCTACGCTTTCGTCTTTGGTAATGACAGCAACCTTTGATCTTGAACCAGCCTCGCGAGCAATAGATTTGATTTCAACAATACCCTGAGCAATTTCAGGTACTTCGGCTCGGAATAGTTCCGCAAGGAATTTTGGATGTGATCTTGAAAGCTTCAAAAATACGCCTCGTGGAGTTTCATCAACTCGGAATAGATATGCTCGAACGCGCTCACCTTGTTTAAATCTTTCGCCTGGAATTTGTTCTTCGTATGAGAGAACTCCGATTGCTCGGCCCATGTCCAAATACACAGAACCACGTTCTGTTCTCTCGACTGTTCCTGAAACAATTTCACCTTCTTTTGCGCCGTATTCGTTCATGACGATGCCTTTTTCTGCCTCTCGAATTTTCTGAGTAATGACCTGTTTTGCTGTTTGAGCAGAAATTCGACCAAAATCGTCTTTCATTTCTAGAGGGAAGTAGATTTCCTCGTCAACTTTCGCATCTCGTTTGATCAATTTAGCGTTTTCCAACAGGATGTGATGTTCTGGGTTGAAGCGAACTCGGACATCGCCCTCCTCGCCTTCGACCGGCTCTGTGTCAGCAGGAATTTCATCTTCCATGATAACAGAGTCTTTGTCGACGACAATTTTTGTTTGCCAAAATTCCACATCTCCTGTGTTCAAGTTGAATTTTGCCTTTACAATCTGGCCCTTTTTGCCGTACTCCTTTTTATACGCGGTACCGAGTGCCAATTCAATGGCTTCGATTATTTTCTCCTTTGGAATTCCTCGCTCCTCCTCTAATTGTTGAAGCACGGAATTGATGATTTTTAAGTCAAACATGTTGTTTTTACGCTTTAAATTGATAATTTTTCTAAAAAAATTAGCCCGCCTGGTGTTGGCGAACTTATCTGTACACTCCAATATAGTAGCATATTTTCAATTTGTTTGCAAATAGAGAGACTCCGCGGTGGTGTACGCGGAGTCGGGGGGAATTCACGGTTCTTGTTCAGCTAGCAACCCTTCAATTAGGCGATGCTGAAGATATAGGATTTTAAGCTTTTGCACTGCCAATATAATGATTGCATCGTCCTGTGGGCAAAGAGAGAAAGTTCGAATAATTTCGCACTCATCTTTTGCTACGCACATCGCCTGCAAGCCAAAACGGATCCACTCATTCATGTACTCGGTGCTTTCATTCGATGTACCTGAAAAACGAGGGTAATCTCTCTTGCAAATTGTCAGTAGGTTGCAGAGTGTCTGCAAATCAAGGACGGTTTTGGCCAATTTTGTTGTTGACTCATCGTTTATATAGGCAATTACTCGATCGACCGGCAATCCAAGATTTACAGCGATACATTCGGGGATATTCATGACGGGCTTCCTCCTCTGTGGGTTTGAAGAACTTGTCCTAAAAACTTATTATACACTTTATGATGTTTAGTCGCAATGAAGTTTTGGTATTGGAGATAAAGGATATTTCGACAAAAAGAAAACCCGGCCTCGCGGACGGGTTTGGGATGACGGGTCCCAGCTATTCAAAGACCTGGCGAATCCATTCTGGCATTTTTTTTACAAGAGTTCTGTCTTCGCCTGAAATGTGAATCATTGCCATCACCCATTTGCAGGTCGCTTTCAGTTTGGAGCCGATACGAAATTGAGCATAGCACAAAAGTATCAGTTCTCCCCGGAGTCTCATTTGAACCTCAATCTCAACGTGGTCACCCTCAAAAAGCTCCTTTTTGTAGTCTGCCAGACTTCTGCGAAGAACAAGGGCCAGACCATGATCTTGCAGCAGGCTTTCAATTCCGACACCAACTGAGAGTCTGTACTCTTCAAATGCGTCGAGAGCCAATAGTTGAAGTTTTGCGAAGTTCACATGACCGAGACCATCGATCGCATCAGGACCAATGGTCCTGAAAGTCGTGAATTTTTTCATGATTAGACCTTTCTGCTAAAAAAGTATCATTATAATTTGTGTGAGTCAAACAGTGAGATGAAAATAATTTTTAAAATCTGAACAAGTAAAATTGTTTTGATTTTTTTCTTGCTATAATTTGGATGTGTACATTGAGGACAAAAAACTTATAGAGTTTATTATTGATGCTGGCCTAGTTAGTCGCGAAGATATTTCTGTGGCGAGCAAAGTAGTTGCTGAGAAAAAAACTCCACTCGGCGATTTTCTTGTGAGTGAAGGAAAATTAACCGAAGACGATTTGAAGAGGGTGCAGGCGTACATTCTGGGAATTCCATTTATCGATGCTGGTTCGACAAAAATTCCTTTCGAAATTCTTTCAATTATTCCTGAACCGATTGCGCGCAAACACAACATCATTGCATACAAAAAAGACGAAAAAAATCTCGAGGTGGCCATGCTCGACACTGACGATTTGCCTGCGATAGATTTCGTACATAAAAAAACGGGGCTCAAGATTTTGCCACGACTAACTTCAACTGACTCTTTGAAAAAGGCTTTAATTCAATATCAGAAAACATTGAAGGCCGATTTTGGTGACATCATCAAAAATCAAACTGCTGAAATCAAAGACCTCTCGCAAAATGTTTCTGGCGAAGTTAATTTGGAAAAAGTTGCTGCCGATTTGCCGGTGGTTAAAATCGTCGACACTCTTCTAAAGCACGCCATTTTGCAAGGGGCTTCTGATATTCATATAGAGCCAGGAGAAAAAGAATTAACAATTAGATATCGAGTAGACGGATTGTTACATGAGGCGATGCTTTTGCCAAAACATGTTAGCTCTGCGATTGTCGCGAGAATTAAAGTCCTCGCCAATTTAAAGCTAGACGAAAAGAGATTGCCCCAAGACGGTCGATTCAAAATAGATTTGGAAGATGAGAAAATTTCTTTCCGTGTTTCTGTTCTGCCCGTATATTACGGAGAAAAAGTTGTTATGCGTGTTCTGCGAGAGGGCGGAGGCGGCTTCACATTAGAGTCGCTCGGTTTTCATGGTGATGGTCTAGAAAAAATTCACGACGCATTGAAGCAGACAACGGGAATGATTTTGGCTACTGGTCCAACTGGTTCTGGAAAATCTACCACTCTTTATACTTTACTTGATTTAGTAAATACTCCCGATGTAAATATTTCAACAATCGAGGATCCGATTGAGTATCAAATGAAGCGTGTAAATCAGACTCAGGTTAAACCAGAAATTGGCTTTACTTTCTCTGATGGAATTAGAACGCTCGTTCGACAAGACCCAGACATAATTATGGTTGGAGAAATTCGTGATGGTGAAACTGCAGGTCTTGCTATTAATGCCTCACTCACAGGACACCTGGTGCTCTCAACACTTCACACCAACTCTGCAGCGGGTACAATTCCTCGACTAATCGACATGGGTGCAGAACCTTTTTTGCTCGTTTCTACTTTGAAAGTAATAATTGCGCAAAGACTCGTCAGAAAATTAGTTAAGAAGGAAAAATATTTTTTGACCGCATCAGGAATTGAGCAGCTCGGAAAGAAAATTGATTTGGAAAAAGTTTTAAAAGTTCTCAAAGATGCAAAAATCGTGGCAGGAGATGCGACATGGAAAGAGGTTCCTTTATACAGACCTGTAGTAGATGCAGAAGGAGATGGATACAATGGACGATTAGGAATTCATGAAATTTTGAATGTCACAGATACAATCAGAAACATGATTATCAAAGGCGAAACGGCTGAAAAAATTGAGGAGCAAGCAAAGAAAGAGGGAATGCTAACAATGTTGGAGGACGGAGTATACAAATCAGTATTGGGCCAGACAACAATCGAAGAGGTGTTGCGAGTAATTTCAGAATAAAATGTCATTAACAAAATTTAATTACAAAGCTGTTGATTCTGAGGGCAAGATTTATACCGGTCAGGTGGAATTTTCTTCTGAGGCGGACCTTATCAAAGGTTTGAAAAATGATGGCAAGACCTTGCTATCTGCAAGTGTTGTAAATGAAAAAAGTGTTGGCGCGATGTTTGAAAAAATGTCTACAATGGGTTCTGTATCGATGCGCGAGAAAATTATTTTTGCGAGAAACTTGTCGTCAATGGTGGACGCGGGTCTTTCTGTTTCTCGTGCTCTCGCCATAATGCAGAGGCAAACAAAAAATCCTCGACTCAGGAAAGTTATTCATGATATTGACGAAGACATTCGCAAGGGTTCTTCACTATCAGTTGCGCTCGGAAAATTTCCAAAAGTTTTCCCACCGCTTATGGTTTCTATGGTTCAATCAGGAGAAGAATCTGGAAATCTGGCAGAGGCTTTGAATGTGGTTGGAGAGCAAATGGACAAAAGCTATTTGTTAATCAAGAAAGTTAAAGGTGCCATGATATATCCTGGCGTGATTGTCACAGCAATGATCATAATCGGTATTTGTATGTTGATATTTGTTGTGCCAACTCTGACTAAAACTTTTACAGAATTGCAAATTGATTTGCCCGCCTCAACTCGTTTCATTATCGGGCTCAGTGATTTTGTGAAAAATAATTTGGGATTGTTCGTCGCAATTGTTGGTGCGGTGATTGCCGGAATATATTTTGGTATGAAAACTGGTGCAGGGAAAAAAGGAATGGACTGGTTTGTTTTGCATATGCCGATTGTCGCTCCGATTGTAAAGGAAATTAACGCCGCGAGAACAGCCAGAACTCTCTCGTCTCTATTAGCGGCAGGAGTTCCGTTCGTGAGATCACTTCAAATTGTTAGACAAGTTGTTGCAAATTCATATTATCAAAATACATTGGAGTTGGCCGAGAAAAATATTCAACTCGGTCTTCCAATTTCGAAAGTTTTCCGTGAAGCAGAAGATTTGTATCCAATATTCGTATCTGAAATGATGGTGGTTGGAGAGGAGACTGGAGAGTTGGGTAAAATGCTTTTCAAGGTTGCGAGTTTCTACGAAGAGGAAGTCGACCAAAAAACAAAAAACATGTCCACGGTCATCGAACCGTTCTTGATGGTTGTTGTCGGAATTGTGGTAGGATTCTTTGCATTGTCGATGATTGCTCCGATGTATTCATTGGCGGATGTTATTTAATATGAACAAGAAAGAAGAAATAAAGAAAATTCGCGACGAGATTTGGGATCTCAAAGAATCTCCGCTGTATGCAGAGCGGGTGGCGAATAATGCGTACCCGGTGATTGGAGAGGGCAGTCATGATGCAAAAATTATTTTCATAGGTGAAGCACCTGGCAAAAATGAAGCCGCGACTGGTCGGCCGTTTTGTGGAGTGTCCGGTAAGGTCCTCGACGAATTGTTGGCTCACATAAAATTAGCGCGCGATTCTGTTTACATAACAAATATTGTGAAGGACCGTCCGACTAACAATCGTGATCCAAAACCTGCGGAGATTGAAATTTACGGGCCGTATCTCGATAGACAGATTGAAGTAATAAAGCCAGAGGTGGTCGTCACACTCGGACGATTTTCTATGGAATATGTCATGCGACGATATGGTTTGGAGGATAAAATCGAAGCAATCAGCAAAATTCACGGAAAAAAATTCAAAGCCAAGGCGAGTTTTGGGACTTTCTCATTTGTCCCGTTATATCATCCGGCTGTTGCTGTCTATAACAGGACAACCTTGCCTGATTTGAAGGAGGATTTCGAGGTGTTGAAGATTTTTCTTTAGGGCTTGCTTTTTATAATAAACTATGATATATTAATGAAAGGTCAGAACCTTGTATGAAAAGCGATATGCCCTCGTGAGAGTGTTGCGAAATCAAGGACTACGGGAATCGATTCATGGCTGCGGTCGAAACCCAACCTTGTAGGGGCCAGCTCGTCACGATTTTGCGCACATATTCTTCGAGTGCGGTGAACCTCCCCGCCCGAAGAGTGCGCAAGGTGAAGCTTGCATATTTATTCTGATCTCCCTTTTGAGGGACCACCGGTACGCTTTGGGCGACGGTGGTTTTTTTATTTCCAAAAAGCGATATAATTAACTTCATGAAAAAACTGATAGTAGCAAACTGGAAAATGGCACCGCAGTCGCTCGAGGAGGCGAAGAAGATTTTTGCTGTGATGAAGCGTGCGAAATTCTCAACTCGCACAATTGACGCGGTAATTTGTCCGCCGAGCACATATTTTTCTGATTTGGTGAAAGGGTATAGCGGAAAGAGCTTCAAATTTGGTGTGCAGGATGTTCATTTTAATAATGAGGCGGCCAGCACTGGCGAAATTTCAACTGAAATGGTGTCTAATTTGGGTGCTGATTTTGTTATCGTAGGCCATGCGGAGCGACGGGCACTGGGCGATACTAATGAAATTGTTGCGAAGAAGCTTGCTCATGTAATCGAAAGCGGTTTGAAACCGATTCTGTGCGTTGGTGAGGTCGAAAGAGATTCGCACGGTGAATATTTTAGATATGTTGAGAGACAGCTCGTTGAGTCACTCGCTTTGGTTGATAAAAGTAAAGTTTCGAAAATTGTTATCGCATACGAGCCGGTTTGGGCAATTGGAACTGGAAATAGTGCAGTCCCAAATCGCGACATTCATCAAATGACAATTTATATTCGCAAGACTCTCGTTGAGATGTATGGAAACAAGATCGCGATGAGCGTTCCAATTATTTATGGTGGGTCTGTCGATCCTGATAATTGCGTTAGCATTTTGGAGGAGGGTGAAGTTTCTGGTTTGCTCATCGGCCGCGCTAGTTTGAATCCATATACTTTTGGAGATCTTTTGAAGAGGTTGAGCTAGTTTAGTGAAGTTAAGGCCCCGGCGATGTCTTTGACATCGCCGGGGCAACTTTCTAATACGCATCCATTTATTCATCTGCACTTTTTCCAAAAAATATTTCACGAAAAATAATCGCGAAATACATTGCAGAAAAAGAAGTGAAAAACACGATTGCGAAATCAGTCAGTTTCATTAGAATGTTCATTTTTTCTCCTTTCTGCGCCGATTATATAAAATGAGTGTTAAAATTCCCGTAAAGAAGTTCTAAAGATTTTCTAAAATTGACAGTTGACTTTGGTTTTCGTATATTTTAATCACCTGTTGTGGTAGGGCTCTCTATGCCACACCGAAGGGGAGAACCTCACGTCTTCCCGGGAAAAGGATACAGAGACAGCGCCAACCCATTCCTTGTAGTGACGAGCGAAAGGAAAAACCGGTGGTTCACCACTGGCTGGGCACACTACGGTGTGGCGAACAATGTTCGCTTGGTGCTTTTACTTTATCTCAGCGCGAATTTTTTCGGCAACCGATTCTGCTTCGCCTTCTTTATATTTGAGATGTTCTCCGCTTCGGAATTTGTCGCCTTCAAATCGTGGAATTATATGAATGTGTGCGTGAAAAACAACTTGTCCTGAAGCCGCTCCATTGTTCATAATGATTTTCGTGCCGTCGGAATTCAAAGCCACTTTCGTTGCGCTGGCGATTTTTTTGACTGTTCTGAACATTGTGCCTGCGATTTCGTCTGGTAGTTCGTGAATGTTTTCATATTGAATTTTTGGTACTACCAACGTGTGGCCAATAGCGTTTGGTTGTATATCTAAAAAAGCAAAAGTATCGGTGTCCTCATAAATCTTGGTACAAGGAATTTCTCCGGCGATAATTTTTGCGAATATAGTTTTTTCTGTTTGCATGTGCAGATTATAGCAAA
>CAZHOL010000003.1:15611-23612 GCA_964534415.1 uncultured Candidatus Saccharibacteria bacterium
GCGATAATTTTTGCGAATATAGTTTTTTCTGTTTGCATGTGCAGATTATAGCAAATTGGGTCCGGAAATCGATATGGTATAATCCAGCAAATGAAACAAAAAACATATCAGGTTGCACCAGAATTAACCGCCGAGGAGCGGGCCAATTTGGACCGATATTCTGATATAACTGCCAAAATTTTGTTTCGTAGGAAGATAAAAAGCAACGACGAAGCTGAAGCTTTCATGAACACCGACTACGACAAACATATTCGTGATCCCTTTTTGCTGAAAGATATGGATAAAGCCGTCGAGCGAATTTTGTCGGCCATCAAAAACGACGAAAAGGTTTGCGTGTACAGCGACTATGACGCCGATGGAGTCCCTGGTGCAGTCGTTTTATCGGACTTCTTCAAAAAGATTGGCTTCAAAAATTTTTTCGTGTACATTCCGCATAGAAATCTCGAGGGGTTCGGTTTGAACGACGAGGCAATTCAGAAAATCTCCGAGCAAAACGCGAAATTGATTATCACAATCGATTGCGGAATTGCGGATGTTTCGCAGGTTGATACTGCAAATTTGAAAAATATCCAGGTTATCATCACTGATCACCACGAGTGCGGTGCGACATTGCCGGCAGCTTATGCGATCATCAATCCGAAACAACCCGGATGCGAATATCCTGAAAAATATTTGTGCGGGTCTGGTGTGATTTTCAAAGTTGTCCAAGCCCTCATCGCTCGCGGAAATTTCGGGCTCGTTCCTGGTTGGGAGAAATGGCTTCTCGATATGGTTGGGCTTGCGACACTTTCTGACATGGTCCCGCTCACTGGCGAGAATCGCGTCTTTGCCAAATATGGTTTGCATGTTTTGCGAAAAAGCCCGCGTCTTGGTTTGATGAAATTACTGAAAGATAACGGCCTAAAACAAAGGGATTTGACCGAAGACGATGTTGTATTCACAATCACTCCACGAATAAATGCAGCGTCACGAATGGGTAGTCCGGAGACGGCTTTCCAAATGCTATCGACCGATGACGACGCAACTGCTGACGAAGCTGTGCGACATTTGCACAAAATTAACGACGAGCGCAAGGGTGTGGTCGCAGCCATGGTGCGCGAAATTAAAAAATATGTCAACGAAAACTTGATGGAAGACGGAAAACTTCGCGCTCCTGTCATCGTGAAGGGGAATCCCGAATGGTCGCCGTCGCTTCTCGGTCTCGCGGCGTCGAGCATCGTTGAAGCTTATGGTTGTCCGGTTTTTCTCTGGGGCCGAGGCGAGGGAGATGAATTGAAGGGCTCATGTCGTTCAGACGGTAGCGCGAGCGTTGTGGAGTTGATGACGGCTGTGCCAACGGGAATTTTGGAAGCCTTCGGCGGTCACACTATGGCCGGCGGTTTCGTTCTGTCGATGTCGGGCGTCGATGATTTGGAGTCGGCTCTAATTGAATCGTATGCCAAGGCAGTGAATTCTGGCGTCGACTCCTTCCAAAAAATTGTCGATCTGACTATTGGCGTCGATGATGTTAGTTGGAAATTGCATGACGAGCTCGACAAGATGGCGCCGTTTGGAATGGGGAATGAGAAGCCTACTTTTATGCTTCATCAGGTTGCTGTCTCTGATATTTTTAGATTTGGTAAAGAAAAGTCTCATATCAAATTGGTTTTCAAAAAGAGCGACGGTGGCGAGGTCAATGCTATTCAATTTTTCGCCGGCGACAATCCGAAATTTGCGAATTTGAAATTCGGAGACAAAATAAATTTGGTGGCGCATCTCGAGAAATCGACTTTTGGTGGGAGAAGGGAGTTGAGGTTGAGGGTGGTTGATCTGTTTTAAGTGTTCAATCGTTTTTGTTTTATGCTAAAATCTATCTCATGACAAACACAATCATCTACACTGACGGAGCTTCATCCGGCAATCCTGGTCCGGGCGGATACGCCGCAGTAGTTTCTCGAGAGGGCAAAGTCCGCGAAATCGGTGGGCGCGAAGAGAAGACAACTAACAACAGAATGGAAATGTCTGCGGCACTGTTTGCTTTGAGAGAAACTAACACAGGCGAAGAAGTCACAATCTACACCGACTCTGCATATTTGATAAATGGAATCACGAGGTGGGTTTTTGGATGGCAAAAAAATAATTGGCAGACCAAAGACAAAAAAGAAGTTTTGAATCGCGACCTCTGGGAACAGTTGGCCGATTTGGTTGCCGATCGCAAGGTGAAGTGGGTTCAGGTGAAGGGGCACGCGGGGAGCGCCTTGAATAATCGAGTCGATGAAATTGCGGTGGCTTTCTCAAAAAATGAAACTCCAAAATTGTTTTATGGAAAATCTGGAGAATATTTTGTCACAGTCGCTGCTCCAACTGTCGAGGAATTATCCGTCGAGGCAACGAACAGTCGCAAGGGCGCCAAAGCTTTTTCATATCTGAGCATGCTTGATGGCGAGGTTAAAAAGCACGCGACTTGGGCCGAATGTGAAGCTCGAGTCAAAGGAAAACCTGGGGCGAAATTCAGAAAATCGTTGAGCGCGGAGAATGAGAACGAGATAATTAAATCGTGGAAGAAGGGATAAATTTTTTATAAAAAATTTGTTTGACAAATAGAAACATATTGTTATCATAAAAATGTAGCACAGTGCCTTCGGGCTCACCCTCACATACGAGGGAGGACAGAAAAACCGTCAGATCAATTCTCTGATGGTTTTTCTAATCAATTCGAATGTGTCATTATCTAAAACTGATACTTTTTCAATCAATCTAATTACATCTATAACTTTGATTTGTGTGATAACTGCTGCCTGATTATCACTAATCCTAACTCGATACTTATGAATACTTTCCGAAGTTGTGATTGGTAAAATTAAACAAGTGTCATTACTTAATTTTTTTATTATCAAAACCGGTCTGCGGAAATCGGCTCCTCCATCTTGCTCTCGACCGATATTTATCCCTAATCGACACCACCAGATTTCACGCGGTTTACACAATTTGGTCCCCCCAAAAGACTCGAGACTCTTTTTCATTTCATTCCACTCGTCAAATTTCTTCATGCTCGCTATTATACGGATTGCATTTAAAATCCTGATAAAGAAGTTCTAAAGAAAAGATAAAGAAAAAGAGTGCGGTCTCGGTGTTTTTCAGTTCTAATTATGTAAGTGAACAAGAAATATCTTCTGTATGTATTTTCGGTCGGCTTCTTGGCGGGTGTGATTTTTGCTATGCACCACAGTGTTGTTTTTCTCGTATGCATTTGTGTTTCAATGTTTCTCGTTTTAATTTTACGGCGACAACTATTCGCGTTGCTGATTGTCTTTTTGTTTGCGTTTTTGTGCGGATGTTTCAGATTTGAAAGTGTAAATAATCAAAGTCAAATATTTGACTGGATAGATAAAAAGGTAACTGTTGTCGGGTTGATATACTCGGAGCCAGATGTCGGACTCGATAAAACACGCATCAAAATTTCGATTGAAGAAGTTTCACTCGGAAGCGAGAAACGTTTTCCGAGAGAAAATATTTTAGTCAGCGTTTCGAAATATTCTGAATTTAAAGTTGGCGATCGTGTCAGCGCGACGGGTAAACTCGACCGGCCTGAAAATTTTCAGAATGATAACGGAATCGAATTCGACTATGTGAACTTTTTAGCGAAAGAAAAAATATTCGTGGTTATGTATCAATCGTCAGCAAAATTGCTGGAGCGCACGAATGAGAAAATGATTGCACGAATGTTGTTCGATTTCAAAAATTATTTCTTGCGGAAAACTTCAACTGTTTTGCCGTCACCACAGGCGGAATTACTCGGCGGTCTTTTGCTCGGGGTGAAAAAATCTTTGGGCAAGGAATTGGAGGAAGCGTTCCGCCGAGTCGGGTTGATTCACGTCGTGGTTCTTTCTGGCTACAACATCACAATTATTGTGGTTGCAGTTTTTTCATTGCTCTCATTTCTGCCAAGATTCGTAAAATATTTTTTGGGAATAATGTTTGTGATTTTTTTCGCAATTATGGTTGGATCAGGTGCAACTGTGATTCGTGCTTCGATTATGACAATTCTCGCAATCATCGGAAAAGTTTCATCGCGAGAATATGACATAAATCGCAGTCTGATTTTTGCGGGACTAGTGATGTCGATTCAAAACCCTCTGATAATTTTTCATGACCCTTCGTTTCAATTATCTTTTCTCGCAACTCTCGGTCTGGTGAATCTTTCTGAAAAAGTTTCGGCAATTCTCGCATTCATTCCCGAAAAATTCGGCATGCGTGAGATTGTTGCTTCAACTCTATCAACTCAAATCGCGGTTCTGCCGATGATATTGAAAATGACCGGCGAGGTGTCGGTCATTGCCTTGCCAGTAAATATAATTGTTTTGCCATTAATTCCTGCCACAATGTTGTTCGGTTTTTTGACGGGAGTTCTCGTCATTGTCTGGTGGCCACTCGGTTACATCTCGAGCTTTATTCCAAATTTATTTTTGTCATTTGAATTGTGGATGGTGGAAACTTTCTCAGCACTATCGTTTGCGGTTGCACGATTTCCCGCACCAGGAATCACTTTAACAATTTTATTTTACTGCTTGATTATAATTTTCTTCTATTACAGACCAATTCAAGTTTGCAAAAAAGTCATTAATGTAATTTGGCTTTCCGCTCGGAAAATAGTCAGAGACAAATGAGTGCTCCCACATGTCGAGCGCCAAAATTATTTTCACTCCGTTCAATTGTCCAAGATGTTGTTCATCAACCCAATAATTAATAAGTCTTTGTGAAACTGGATCGTATCCGAGAATTGCCCAACCGATTCCACGAGTCTTGGCAGTCTGTTTGAACAATGCGAGCCACGCATCAATCGAATTCCATTCAGCAATTATACCCTTTGCAAGAGAACTGTCGTTGTTTAAAGGTTTCGCACCTCCTTCTAGTGCAGAAAAATAGTATTCGTGGTTTCGCATTCCGTTGAACTCGAAACTCAATCGTCTCTGCAATTCTGTTAGCACGAATCCGTTTTTCTCTATATCAACTGAAAAACTTTTGATCATGTCCGATATGATGTTCAGGTTTTTCACATATCCGGAATAGAGTTTCAAATGCTCCTCAATATTTTTGTCCGAGATGCCGATTAGGTTTGTAATGTTAAATTTTTTTTCTGAATATGTTGTTTGCATGGAGTTATTGTAGCAATTTCCAATTCGATTTTGAAGTTAAAAATCTTTAGAATTTCTTTAACTTTTCTTCATCTCGACTATGCTAGTATAAAAAGGTGAAAAGAATAATAATTCTCGTCATTCTAATATTGCCGAATTTGTTCGCATGGAGCTATGTCGTACGGGAAAATTCTCGAAACCTTTTGACAATCGCATTCATGGATGTGGGGCAGGGCGACTCGATTTTCATCGAGGCTCCAAACGGAAATCAAATCATCATCGACAGTGGACCAAATGAATCAGTGATACGACAAATTTCTGCCCAGATGCCGAGCTACGATAGAACACTCGATGCGCACATGACCACTCATCCAGACCTTGATCATATAGGAGGAACTCCTGCAATTCTTGAGCGATATAATGTTGGCGAATATTTTTATTCGTCCACCGATTATAAAAGCGGGGCAGTCGAAAGAATTGATGAATCTGTCCTGGCCCGCGGCGTAGCAACGAGCTCACTTCATGCGGGAGACAAAATTATTTTGGACAAATCTCGCAATATATATTTGGAAGTTTTGTGGCCTCCAGCACAATATGAAAACAAGGACAAAAACGACTTATCAATTGTGACTCGTTTAGTCTATGGAAAAGTCACCGCGATGCTCACAGGGGACGCTTCAACATTAATCGAAAAACATATCATATCTGGATTCGCCGCATCAAAATTAAAATCAAACATTTTGAAACTCGGGCATCACGGATCAAAAACATCGACCAGCCAGGATTTTCTTAAAATTGTCGATCCAGATTTTGCCGTTATGTCATTCGGAGAAAATAATAGATACAAACATCCGAGCCCAGAAATAGTAGAGAGGGTAGAGAAATATTTCGAGGATCAAAACAAAAATCCCGCGACACAAATTTTAAAGACAACCGATGGTTCAGTGGTCTTTAAATCAAACGGAGAATCAGTGTGGAGATTAAATTAAGTTTGCCTCCTTCAACGCTTTGTAGGCACCCTTCTTGTTAATTGTTCGGATACCACTAGTTGAAACACGTATTCGCACGCTCTTTGATAATTCAGGAACGAAAATTTTCTTTGACTGTAGGTTCACCTGCTTGCGATTCTTTCCGGTTGGATTGAATTGAGTAGCACGCGTTCGGTTTGAGTAACCACCGCCAACGATTGATTTTTTACCTGTTATTTCGCATTTCTTTGCCATTGGGAGATATGCTATCATAGTTGGAATAGAATGCAAGTTGAGACAAAACAAATAAAATGCAAATAGATTTCATCTTTCAAATAGCTATTTTAATAATGTCCGTGGTGATTCATGAGGTAGCGCACGGATATGCAGCATTGGCACTCGGGGATGTCACCGCAAAATATGCCGGCAGATTGACTTTGAATCCTATAAAGCACCTAGATCCGTTCGGCTCGGTGATTTTGCCGTTGTTAATGTCTATGGTTCCTGGAGGATTAATGCTCGCTTGGGCGAAGCCGGTGCCATATAACCCATATAATTTGAGGAATAAGCGTTGGGGCGAGCTACTAGTTGCCATTGCGGGGCCACTTTCTAACATTGCAATCGCGATTTTAGTTGGTTTGGCTGTGAGAATAGCGATTTCAGCTGGTTTTTCTGGCCCAGCAATTAGTCTCGCCTTTATTACTATTATATTGAACTTGTATTTGGCTTTCTTTAATATGATTCCTGTGCCACCGCTCGATGGCTCCAAGGTTTTGATGGGTTTGTTTCCTAAAATCGCCCCAAAATTAAATCAGTTGTCACCAATTTCTGGAATTTTAATTATCGTCTTGGCGATTTCAATTTTTCCAAACTTTATTTTGCCGCCCGTTCTATTTTTTGCAAAAATTTTAACCGGCATCTCGTTTTAGTTGAAGGTACATTTTTAATTTTAGAAATATTGCAAAAAGCGTGGAAAACATTAGAACATTTTATTATTAAATCTGTTATAATAAAATTTGAAGCTTGAAATGCCTGAGGGATTTTGACTTTAACAAAATAGTAATGTCGTCCACACATTTACGCGAGCACATAAACAAAGTCATTTCGAAATTGTCGATTTTGTTTTTTGCTATTCTAACCTTTACTATCAACGCTAATCTGGCACATGCGACAACCTTGGGTTCATGCGGTGAGATTGCAGTTTCAGGAACATATACTCTGTCAAGTGATTTGGGTACAGTAGGTGCAAATTGTATCACTGTCACAACGAGTGGTGTGACAATTGACGGCTTGTCGACATATTCTGTCTTAGGAAATATTTCTGGTAACAGAACGAATTATACTTTGACAAACGTTGTTAGCACTGGCGACCTCTCAATTTTCTACTACAACAACGCTGCTGCCGACGGTAACTGGGCAAACAAAGCTAACTGGTGGTTGGACTCTGCTTACACTTTGACTGCAAATAGATCTGGAATTACTGTGCCGAGTACGCAGGACACAGTCGTCGTCAATGGAAACGTCTCTCAAATTTCGACAGGTGTCGCAAGCGTCTTTAGTGCACGATTCATCAACAATGCAACTTGGAATGTTGGCTCCTCTATTACTGATGGATTGGTGTGGACAAAATCCGATAACACGATTCCATCTGTTTCAGATACATCTTCAACTAATGGAAGGTTACCACTAGGTAATAGCGGAAGAGGCGATATGACACAAGTTTATCCAGTTTCAGTAATGAAGGATGGATCCACTTATAAGATGTGGTATCAGGGTGCTGATAATAGTTACAATAGAATTTTTTATGCTACTTCAGCAAACGGTTTAACTTGGACAAAGTATGACAACACAGTCCCAAGCGCTTCCGACACTACTTCAACTAACGGTAGAATTCCTGTTGGAACATCTGGTAAGGGGGA
>CAZHOL010000003.1:23712-40781 GCA_964534415.1 uncultured Candidatus Saccharibacteria bacterium
CCAAGCGCTTCCGACACTACTTCAACTAACGGTAGAATTCCTGTTGGAACATCTGGTAAAGGAGATGATTTACATGCTCAGATTCCTGTTATATACAAAGATGGTGCAATGTATAAAATGTTTTATTCTGGTTATACTTCTGTGGGAAGTTTTTATTCCGGATTCTATGCTACTTCTCCAGACGGTTTAACTTGGACAAAGTATAATAACACAATACCATCGACATCTGATACCACCTCTACAGATGGACGTATTCCGAAAGGAAATGCAGGAAGATTAGATAGTACTGGTGTCTTGTTAACATCAGGATTACTCGATAATAATGTATTCAAAATTTGGTATTCAGGATATTCTGGTACAAACTGGAGAGGAGCGTATGCTACCGCATCCAACTCATATCGCGCATTAAATCTATTTGTAAATTCCGAGGGAAGTGTTTTGTTTGAAGGAAATTCAAAATTTGGAAAGGGTACGATTTCAACATCTAATAGTATTGCAGTGGATGAAGTTTCGTTTTCTGGAACATCAATAGCGACTGAAGCTGTAATATTGTCAGATGTTGTTAATATAAATACTTCTACATCAACTACAGGTATATTTGAAATACAAAATTCCGGAGCAGTTGTGAATGTCGACAATGTCAGTGAATCTTCAACTATAAACATAGTTTCATCAAGCTCAACTTTGAATTTGAACAATAGTGTCAATTTAAATTCTGTGACTGGTAGTGGATTGGAATTAAATTTAAATGATTCTTCATCGGTCGATTCATTCAATTTGGTTGGTAATTCTACAATCAAATTCAATACTGATTATTATGATGGATCGAGCGCTTCAACAGACGGAGTTTTAGTAATAAACAATAGAACTTTCGCAGGAGTTATTCAAAGTGCAACAACATTGTTGGATTCAGACGATAATGAAATTACTGAGTTTGAATTTAGAGGAACGGCCTCGAACACTTCTCGTGGAATAGATGTACCAGTATCGTTTTATGATTCATCAACAAACTCTGGAACTATTAGTGCGGATGTGACAGTGAACGCACCTGTAACGAGACCTATCGGAGGAACTATTACAGGAACAGTTTTATATCTAGGATATGATGGATTCTATTACAACAATGCTGCTGCAGATGGAAATTGGCTGAACTTAAGTAACTGGTGGTCTGACTCTGCACACACAACACCCGCCACATTACCAACACAAATAGATGATGTTTTTGTGAGTGGTAACATTTCGAGTTTCCCAAATACAGGAAATGCTCTTAATACGGTTTCAGTGGCTGGAACTAACGGTGCGTGGTCACTGGGAACGTTTTCTGTTTCAATGTGGTATAACTCAAAAAACTCAAACTGGGTTCAATACATGTATAGTTCGGGAGGTGTGTTGTATATTCAAGTTAGAGGACAGGGATCAAACCCCCCATATTTTAGAGTGTATATGGGAGGATCTCATACTGATTTCTTTGCGCCGTCTGGTATTCCGAATGTTGTCGATAAGTGGACACATGTTGTATTTGTCCGTGCCTCAGACGGAAAAGGTTACATGTATTTTAATGGACAAGCATCTCCGCAAAATGGTGCGAATGTGGGTACTACAACCTTGGTGCCCATCGCTGTTTTACCACGCGACTCCATAACTGATGAATTCATTGTCTACGACAAAGCATTAAGTCAGGCTGAAGTAAACGCCCTCTATAATAATGGTGCACCCGTGAAAATTACAGATCTCACCAATGTATATGCATACTATTCAATGGATCAGTCGTCTGGCACCACTGTTACAGACAATTCTGGTAACGGAAGAAATATAACTTTCTCAAGTGGTTATCCATCGTGGCAAAGCGGTATAGTAAGAAAAGAAGACTCTACCTTTCCAGAAGTTCAAAGCCTTAACATGTCCTCTGGAACAAATAGCACAACGATTCAAACAACATTAGGTGCAACTTTCTCTAATACTGCTGCGCACAATGGGACAGTGTTTGGTAGTGCGACATTCCTTGAGGATGATCCAACAATGTCGGCAAGTGCCATAGCATCCACAGATACGACTATTAAAAATAGATCACTAAATTTTAATGGTGTTAATGCATTTGGAACTGCCTCAAATCCAGGTATCACAGGTAACACTTTGACAATGTCAACCTGGGTAAAAGTTGACAACTATACAGGTGCGGCTTGGAAACATATATTTGGTTCTAATCTTGCGGTCCCAACCTCTTGTCCTGCTAGTCCATATACACCGTATATGTTTGCTGCGTATTCTGGATCACCTGGCGGAGTAAATTTCGGTGTTTCAACTGGTGCGGACAGAACGTTTGTGTCTGTTGCTAATACATATATCCCACTAAATCAATGGACACATCTCACAGGTACATATGATGGAACAACAATGAAATTTTATGTTAACGGTGTATTGAGAGGTTCTACTCCAAAGACTGGAAATATTACAGCAGCACCAAGCGGAGGCCTAACTTTTGGTAGTTATCCGTGTGCGTCAAATAGGGACTGGTTCACTGGAGGACTCAGTGATACTGCTATTTGGAATGTTGCTTTAACTCAGGATCAGGTCACAAGTCTATATAACAGCGCACCAGACAGAATTGGTGTCACTCCGCTATCATTCTGGAAATTTGATGCTGGTTCAGGTTCTACAGCAGCCGATTCTGTTGGAGGTAGAACAGTTACATTAACAAGTACTCAATGGCAGAGTTCCGTGCCTCCAATTAAATATACTGATAACGCGACTTTGACTCGTATATATACTGCAGATGCAACAACAACCAAAGACTTCACCCTAAACAGTGGTCGTTGGTTCATCGAATCAGACGGTGCCGATATTGATTTGTCCGGAGCAACATATGCAGTTTCCACAACAACATATCAATCAAACAAAAACGTTTTCCGAGCAAAGAACGGAGCAACATTTACAGAAAATCCAAGTATCAACGGAGGCGCGCATGTTGTTCCAAAGGTGGCTGTTAATTCACCTGTTGCAGGAACGAATATACGCTGGAACCCAGATGTAGATTGGGACGATGCTGACACCTGTCAATACAAGTGGGGAGCAAACGGAACATATGCAAATGTGAGTTGTGCTGCGGGAGGGTCAGATATACCAAGACCTACTGCTTTTGCAACAACAACTTTGTATGTAAAAGGTATCTATAATGACACTTCATATTCTGAACAACTTTCACCTTCGTTTGTCTATGATAATGTGGCACCAATTTCAACAGACTGTACTTTTGATATGGACGAATCAACCCGTCAATACTACTATCTCGAATCAGATGTCACAGGTGACTGTACTGCAACAGCAAACATCACATTGAAAGGCGCATCTACAACAGATGCGACATATACTTTGAATGGACAGATGATTGCAAATGCAACTTCGACAACAGCCGGATTTAATTTGAATTTGCAAAATATTATAATCACTGGAACAACTACTGCAAATGGAGGCGGAAATGGTAACAGAGGAGGAAGTATTACAGTGACTGATTCTACTCTTGCAAACATTGTTACAAACGGAGGAAACATCTCCCTCACAAATGTCACAACTGGATCAATTGATGCAGACGGAAATACTGGCCTCTCAACTGCAGCCACAATCAGCATAACAAACTCCACAACAACTGACATCACGGCAAACGGAGGTACAGGAGGATCTGGTGTAGGTGGAAATGGAGCTGCAATTACAATCACAAATTCATCTGTCGGATTAGTTGATACTAATGGAGGTTCTTCCGGCAAACGCGGAGGCGCCGTCACAATCACAGACTCAACAACCAGCAATATCACCACAAACGGTGGAGCAATTTCCATCACAAACTCTGTCACATCACAACTTGCCTCGAACTCAAACTCTGGAGGCATACTTGGCGGCAACATCACTGTCGATGTCTCAACCACAACTGCAATATATGCAAACGGTGGCAACATCACAATCAGTACCTCGTCTGTTGGACTCTTGGATTCAACTTCACCAACGGCAGGAATTGCGGGAGGAGATATCACAGTTACCAATCCTGTTTCTGAAATACCAAGCATCACTACAAACGGTGGAGATGTAACTTTGAATAATGTAGTTGTAGTTGGCTCAATCACAGCAAATGGAAATACTGGAGGTGTTTCTGCTGGAGCAATTTCAATTTCAAATTCAACAACAACCGCCATATACGCAAACGGAGGAACACACGCATCCGGAAACGGTGGAAATGGTGCAACAATCACAATTGCCACATCAACAACAGGTTTAATTGAAGCTAGCGGTGCTGATTCGACAGGTGATGGTGGAGATGGAGGTATCATCACAATCACAAACTCAATTGGAACAAGCGCGACATCAACACCAATCACAGCAAACGGCGGAGATTCAACTTCTTGTGGAGACGGAGGTGATTCTGGAATTGTCACAATTGTCGATACCACATACGGAACCATCACAGCAGAGCCAGGAGTTGGTTTCAATGGCGGCTGTCCATCAGATACAAAAAGTTCTGGTATCAGGAATACTGTCACAACTGTTGGTGAGGGACACTCTTCAATACCTAGACCATCAGCCCCTGTTACTCCAAGCAACCCTGGTGCAATCGGCGGAGGAATCAATCCACTCTTCAGAAACGGTTTGAACGGATTGGACTTCACTCCAATTCAACAATTCAATTTGTTTGGAGACGGATCTGGTGGTGGTTTCAAACCTATCGATGCTGGAACTACCAGATTACCTAAAGTCTTCACGGATCTAAACAGATTAAATGACTTCTTGCTGGACGAGATGCCAGTCGACATTCTGCCTAGCCTCGAGCTATTCGTCTTTGATGAAGTTTCTGGAGAACTAGCGGATTTGTTCCCTAACGCTTCAAATCTCCTAGCTGCTGCGGGCGTAGAAAGAACTCAGCAACTCGCTAGCCTATTCCGTAGTCCAAAACTTATCTCTGATATTGAAAACCCAGAGAAATATGGTCTTTTCAAGGTCTACTCAGGCGACGTGCTCGTGAATACATATGTTGCATACGAGCAGGCAGTCGAAAACCTAGCACAATTAATCAAAGCTAACCCTTCTCAAATCATACATATCGGTACATATGTTAAAGGAAAAATCACAGATGATTCAAAAATCCCTTACATCGTATATCAAGGACAGAAGAAATTGATGACACCAACATTTGATGGATACTACGCGACTTCAATAATTGTACCAAACCTAGAGGGAAGATATCTAATCGAAACTAGCTCGAGCGTTCAAATTCTGCTCGATGTTTTACCTCAAAACAATACTAATGAGCAGAGCAAACCATGGGGCATCTTTAATCGATTGTGGAAATTGTTCCACTAGAGAAGGTGAGTAAATGAGTTTGAATATATTATATTTGCTATATAATATGATTAAACAATTAAATATTAAATCGAGAAATTAAAAATTAACAACAAATATTATGAAATTAGGAATTGATAAAACAAGATTGAGCTCAAACGTTCTGATGATCGCACTGGTCATGATGAACATTTTCTTCGGAATACAATATACACAAAATATTAAAAACGAAGACAAAATGATCGAAGAACAGGCTGCACGAACTGAACAGAGAATTCAGGTCGCTAAATTTCTCCGCCTCTTCATTGAGAAGGTATTGAGCACAAACGGTACAGTCTCTTTCGAGGACCGTGTTCAATTGGAGAACGACGTACGAAAACTGGGTGATGAACAAATCGTTAAACAATGGCAATCTTTCGTGGCTAGCAAGGATGGAGAACAGGCACAACAACGAGCTATTACATTGATGTCACTATTGAGTAACAAGATGGTTAACTAAGTCAATTTCCTGACGCAGACTCCTCAGTCTGCACCGAAACTCTGAAAATCTAATAATATTTAAATTTCCTCTTGCATTTTAAAGTGTGATGTAGTAAAGTGTTTCCCTATATATGCCAACAATAAATCAATTGGTAAAAAAGAACAGATTCAAAGCAAACCGAAAATCTCGAACCGGTGCTCTTGACCGTGGCTTTAATACCGTTAAAAATAAACCAACTTATTACCACTCACCATTCAAACGAGGTGTATGTACAAAAGTAACTACAAAAACTCCTAGAAAGCCTAACTCAGCTGTGCGAAAAATTGCCCGAGTACGATTGTCAAACGGAATGGAAGTCACTGCCTACATCCCAGGAGAGGGACACAATTTGCAGGAACACTCAGTTGTTCTATTGCGAGGTGGTCGTGTAAAGGATGTTAACCTTCGATACACAATCGTTCGAGGTGTTCTCGACGCCGAGGGTGTAAATGCTCGAAAAGTTTCTCGATCACGATACGGTGTAAAGAAACCAAAGGCTTAATAATTTAATAAACTATGCGAAAACCAGTAAAAAACAGAAATATTGTAAAACCAGACTTCAAGTACAATTCGATGAAGGTATCTAAATTCATCAATCATGTAATGTTGAACGGAAAGAAAAACATTGCTGAGAAAATTGTATATCAGGCTTTTGATATCATCAAAGAGAAAGAGAAAGTTGAAAACCCTTTGGAAATTTTCGATACTGCCTTGAAAAACGCGGCGCCTGCTGTCGAGGTTCGATCAAGACGAGTCGGTGGTGCTAACTACCAGGTTCCACGAGAAGTCCGCCCAGAAAGACGAGCATATCTAGGAATGTCTTGGATCAAGAATGCTGCCAAGGCTAAAAAGGGCCAGCCAATGCACATCAAACTAGCCGAGGAGATTATCCTTGCAAGCAAAAATGAAGGTGAGGCGGTCAAGAAGAAAGAAAACACTCACAAAATGGCAGAGGCCAACAAGGCGTTCGCACACTTTGCTTGGTAGCATAACGGGAAGGGGCCACCGAGAGGTGGTTTTTTCTTTATTTGACTGTTGTAAAACCTTGCACTTCTCCATAAAATACGATACTCTAGTGATACGAGTATACCTCGTTTTTTTCTTATTAATAAATAAACAATTAAAAATATATGTCACGTGATTATCCATTAAACAGAGTTCGTAACTTCGGTATTATTGCCCACATCGATGCTGGTAAAACTACTACATCAGAACGAGTGCTTTTCTATACTGGTGTTTCTCACAAAATTGGTGAGGTTCATGAGGGTGCAGCCATCATGGACTGGATGGAACAGGAAAAGGAAAGAGGTATTACTATTACCGCGGCTGCGACAACTTGTTTTTGGACTCCTACATACGTGGCGGATAAGCAGAACAAAGAATTGAAATATCGATTTAACATTATCGATACTCCTGGTCACGTGGACTTTACCGCAGAGGTGGAGCGATCTTTGAAAGTTTTGGACGGTGGAGTTGTTGTGTTCGACGGTGTTGCTGGAGTTGAACCTCAATCTGAAACTGTTTGGAGACAGGCTGACAAATATAAAGTGCCACGAATTTGCTTCATCAATAAAATCGACCGAACTGGTGCGTCTTTTGAGCGATCATATAAATCTATTTTGAACCGATTGAACAAAAATGCTGTTCGAGTTCAGATTCCAATGGGTGAGGAGGATCAGATTTCTGGTTTGGTTGATCTTCTAAAAATGAAGGCCTACAAATTCGAAGGTGAGATGGGAAATCAGGTCGTTGAAATCGATATTCCTGAACAATATATGGCTGATGCTCAGAAATATCACGATGAATTGGTCTCAAAAATTTCAGAGCATGACGATGCTCTAACTGAGAAATTCTTGAATGGCGAGACAGCAACAGTCGATGAGTTGAAGGCCGCATTGAGAAAAGCTGTATTGGATATTAAGTTGATTCCTGTTTTCACTGGTTCTGCCTTGAAAAACATGGGTGTTCAATTGGTGCTAGACGGTGTCGTCGACTATTTGCCAGCCCCAACAGATATTCCACCAATCACCGGAGTTGATCCTAAAACAGGTGCTGAGATAACTAGAGAAACTTCTGATGAAGCTCCATTTTCTGCTCTGGCATTCAAATTGCAATCAGACCCATTCGTAGGTCAGCTAACATATTTCCGAGTGTATTCAGGAACAATTTCATCGGGTACATATGTATACAACGCTACAAACGGCAAGAAAGAGCGACTAGGACGAATTCTCCGAATGCACGCTAACGAGCGAGAAGAGGTTCAGACTGTTTACGCTGGAGAAATCGCAGCTGCCGTAGGTTTGAAGGAAGCAAAAACTTCAGATACATTGTGTGATGAGAAAAACCCAATCGAATTGCACCGAATTCAATTCGCAGAACCAGTTATTTCTATGCGAATTGAACCAAAGACAAAGGCCGACCAAGAAAAAATGGGTATGGCTCTAAAACGATTGTCAGATGAGGATCCAACTTTCCGAGTAACTTCAGATGAAGAAACACAGGAGACATTGATTTCAGGTATGGGTGAATTACACCTCGAAATTATCGTCGACCGAATGAAAAGAGAATTCGGAGTAGAGGCAAACGTTGGTAAACCACAGGTTGCTTACCGAGAAACAATTACAGGTGAGGCAGACGCAGAAGAGAAATACGTCAAACAATCTGGAGGTAAGGGACAATACGGTCACGTCAAAATCAAAGTTCGACCATTGGATTACAGCGTCAAAGCAGAGGATCTTCCAAAGAACATCAAACGAGACGGTGGATTCCAATTCGTCAACAACATCAAGGGTGGTGCAATTCCAAACGAATTTATTCCTGCAGTTGAGAAAGGTTTGAAGGAAGCTCTAACAAGAGGAGTTTCAGCTGGATACAAGATGACAGACATCGAAGTTGAATTGTACGACGGTTCATATCACGATGTTGACTCATCAGAAATCGCCTTCAAATTGGCTGCTTCATATGCTTTCCAGGACGGTGCCAAGAGAGCAAAACCTGTTGTTTTGGAACCTATTATGAAGGTCGAGGTAACAACCCCAGAGAAATTTACTGGAGATATTACAGGAAACCTTTCATCAAAACGAGCTCAGATTGATGGTATGGATGATATTGGAAACGGAATCACTTGCATTCACGCTAAGGTGCCTCTATCAGAAATGTTTGGTTACACAACTAGCCTTCGTTCTATGACAGAAGGTCGAGCGCAATCAACTATGGAGTTTGATCACTACGCAATCGTTCCAGCAAACGTTGCCGAAGCAATCAAAGCAGGAAAGACAAAATAAATTTCCACGAAGGTGCACCTCAGAAATGGGGTGCATTTTTGTTTTGTGCAAATTTTTTGTGTTAGAATTATGAAAGGTATTAGCAATAAATTTAATAAAATGGACGAACAAATTAATTTGAATTCAACCGAAACTAATGTTGTTACAAACGTTAGTGGTGGTAATAAAATCAAGAAAATCCTATACGGGTTTATGATTTTGATTGTTGCAGCAATTGTTACGCTGGTATTTTTGGCCTTTAATAAAGATAACGATGTTAAATATGAATCAGTAGTTATCGATTCTGGTGCAAAATTTGATGCGGGAGATGTCGATGGCGCAATCGAACAGCTAGAATCGTATTTAAAAACGAATTTGACTGAAGAAGTTCGCGCAAACACTTTGATATCTTTGGCTTCTGCGTATGCTCAGAAAGGCAGTCTGGCTTTCAAAGAAGCTGAATACAGTCAGAAAGCAATTGATGCAACGAAGGAAGCTTTAAAAATCGTGCCTAATAGTTCAGAGGCATATCGTGTAATGGCATATGCATATGAAATTGCACAGGATTACAAAAATGCAATTCCAAATTATGAAAAGGCAATAAGCCTGGACGCAAATAATTCATCCGCTCTTGCTGGTCTAGGTCACGCATACGATTTGACTGGAAATCTGTCCAAAGCAGAAGAGAATTACAAGAAAGCATTGGTTATAAGTCCTGCACTAGATTATGCTCAGTACAATTTGGCCAAGGTGTTGTATAGAGAGGGAAAGACAGCGGAGGCAGTCAAAATCGCAGAGCAGGTTGTTAAGGGTTCGTCAAACAAAAGATTTATTGCTGAATCATATCTATTGCTAGGCTTGTCATTTGCAAGTGAACAAAAAATGGCTGAGGCCGTGGATGCTTTGAACAAAGCAATCTCTGCTGATCCTGCGTTGGCTAATCTATATGTTGCATTGGCAGAAGTAACTGTGTCTTCTGTTTCACCAACTGTTGCGGGAATTGATGTATTTTTGGAGAAAGGAAATGCGGCGCTTGTTGAGGCTTTGAGTTTGATTGATAAAGCCATCTCATTGAATCCTGGTTTGACTACTGCCTATATTTCCAAAGCCAAGTTTTTGATGCTGTCGAACAAGGGAGTAGAGGCTGTTGAAGTTTTAAAAAATGCTAAACAGGTTGCAGACAGAGACATTACTCTGGGTTCCTTGGAGAAAGCAAATATAAAGGTCGAAATTGATAGAACTATTACTAGCTACGAATCACAATTAAAATAATTATATGAATAAACATAAAATAGTATTGGCAAGTTTGGTGGTGGTGTTTGCAGGCCTATTTCTTTCATATAATAGTGCTGAAGCGGCTACTTGTACCAAAACGTGGAATGGTAAAAGTTATTCCTATAACTACGGTTCGTCTGGAAGTACTGGAACTTTTACGTTTACAAATTGGGCAAATACACAGTACAACATATCAATTCATGTGGTTGGAAATGTAAAGGTATGTCTGAATCAGACGGATTTTAACAACATGATGAGCTGGTCGTACAATTCTGATGCATCTGCTTTTTGGTCAAAGAACTTGGATAATTGGAGTAGAACTTTGAGTTGTGGTAATACCCACACTTATTCTAGAGTTCATGTGCCAGTTAATGGTGAATGTGGTCCTGCTGATGGTGCGACATATACCTCGGCTCCTGATACTGGATTGTGTGATGTGGGAACAGCGTCAAGTGTTAATGTCAATCAATCAACGTATACATGGAGTTGCGCAGGACAGTATGGTGGTACTACAGCTCAGTGTAGCGCCGACAAGGGGAATAATGGGGGCACAAATAATACCGGAGAAAATAATAATGGAGGAGGACAGAACACTGGGACGCCTTTATCTGGTGCTGTATGTCAAATTGCTTCAGGTTCGTACTCGTTGGTAAATGTAGGAAGTACTGTTGACTTACAGGCGGTATATCAGGGTGGAGATGGAAATTATACATATAGTTGGTCAAATGTTACTAATTCAAGTGCTGGTACAGCGCAAGTGACAAGAGAGAGTGTTGGAACCGTGTCGTCCTCAGTGAGCATTACTAGCGATGGTGTTACCCAAACTGGAAATTGTCCACCAATTATATTTGCCTATATACCTAAAATAACTGTTACTCCACCAATTACGGTCAATACTTGTAAACTAGATTGGGACACAACAGGACTACCAACCACCAATGCCGAATGCCAAGTATTTTCGGATGGTGCATTAACAAGTTATGAAAAAGGTGATGATGTAAAACCGGGTGCAAAATACCAGGTCAGATGTACGTATACTCCTGAGGGTTCAACAACGTCAACTACGACATCCTCAGAGATCAGGGCGTGTGTTAAAAATCCTAGCCTGATTGAGATATAGCAATATTTAGTGGTGGAAGCTTTTTGTAAGAAGTGCAAAGCCCCGGCGGGCGCCTGCCCGCCGGGGCTTTGACTTTCCCAAAATAATTTGTTAAATTATCCCACGTAAGGCTAAAGACAAGGGGCGGTTAGCAATAACTATAAGACCTCTCGAAGTCTCACTCAATTATATTGTGTGTTGATTTACGACCGTCACCTTACAGGTCGATTTTTATTAAAGCCAACAAAATAAATACATGGCTCTTACAAAACAACAGAAAAAAGAAGTTCTCTCAAAATTGAACGATGTTGCGGGCAAAGCTTCCGTAGTTTTCGTCAATTTCAAGGGATTAAAGGCAAACGACACAGTTGCAATGCGAAAGACTTTGCGTGATAACGCGGTCACATATCTCGTTGCGAAGAAATCTTTGCTAAAGAAAGCTTTTGCAGAGTCAAAGATCGAGGGCGAAATGCCAAAACTAGATGGTGAATTGGCAGTTGTATACGGAGACGACATGATCGCTCCTGCTCGAGAAATCTTTGCTTTTCAGAAGAAAATGAAGGAAAACATCAGCATTTTAGGTGGTGTATTCGAAAACAAATTCATGGACAAGGCCGGAATTCAGGCAATCGCCCTAATTCCTTCACACGATGTCTTGAAGGGAATGTTTGTAAACATTATAAACGCTCCAATTCAGGGATTCGTTATGTCTTTGAAAGCTATCGCAGACAAGAAAACTGCTTAATTACTAATTTAATTTAAAAATATGTCAGACGAACAAAATGTAGTTGTAGAAGTTCCTGCAAAATTCAAGACAATCGTTGAGGCAATCGAATCAATGAGCGTTCTAGATTTGAATGAACTTGTAAAATTATTGGAAAAGAAATTCGGTGTTAGCGCTGTTGCTGTCGCTGCTGCTCCTGCTGCAGGTGCCGGTGAAGCTGCTGAAGAGAAATCAGACTTCGTAATTCACCTTAAAGATGCCGGTGCACAGAAAATCGCCGTCATCAAGGTAGTTAAAGAGGTTCTAGGTCTAGGTTTGAAAGAAGCCAAGGATCTAGTAGATGCTGCTCCTTCTGACTTGAAATCAGGTGTCAAGAAAGAGGATGCTGAAGACATCAAGAAGAAATTGGAAGAAGCTGGTGCAAAGGTTGAATTGAAATAAATTCACTTTTGAGAAAGACCGTCCGAATGGGCGGTTTTTCTATTGCATATCTAAAAAACATTTGTTACTATATTTGTTACGCATTCAAGCGCTTTTTCGTATTGCGCAAATGTGTGTTGGGAATCTTTGAAAGAGGCCACGTTCTCGCGCATTCTTTCGAGGAGACTCGAAATTATTATTTAATTAATTAAAATTATTATGGCAGAATTTAATCGAAGCAAGCCACACGTCAACGTTGGTACAATTGGCCACGTCGACCACGGAAAAACAACTCTTACTGCTGCAATTTTGAACGTCCTAACATTGGACGGAAAGGCAGCCAGCAAGAAATCTGTCGATGAAATCGACAAATCACCCGAGGAAAAAGCTCGAGGTATTACAATTTCTTTGTCTCACCAGGAGTATGAGTCAAACACAAGACACTACGCTCACATCGACGCTCCAGGTCACGCCGACTACATCAAGAACATGATTACAGGTGCCGCTCAAATGGACGGTGCTATTCTTGTTGTTGCTGCAACTGACGGTCCTATGCCACAAACACGTGAACACGTTTTGTTGGCTCGACAAATCGGAGTACCACGAATCATTGTCTTCATTAACAAGTGCGATATGGTTGATGACGCAGAAATGATTGGTCTAGTAGAAGAAGAAATTCGAGAATTGCTTACAAAGAACAACTACGACGGAGCAAACGCCCCAATAATTCGTGGTTCAGCTCTAAAGGCACTCGAAGCTACTTCAATCGAAGATGAATGGGCAAAGAAAATTCTTGAATTGATCAATGCTTTGGATACATACGTACCAGAGCCAGTTCGAGATTTGGCAAAGCCATTCTTGATGCCAGTAGAAGACGTCTTCTCAATCGAAGGACGAGGAACTGTTGTTACAGGTAGAATTGAAAGAGGAACAATCAAAATCGGTCAGGATATCGAATTGGTTGGTATCAAGCCTACAATGAAGACAACTGTTACTGGAATCGAAATGTTCAACAAACAGCTTCAGGAAGGTCTAGCCGGCGACAACGCAGGTCTATTGCTCCGAGGTTTGAAGAAAGAAGACGTTCACAGAGGCCAGGTATTGTGTGTTCCAGGTTCAGTTACACCTCACACAGAATTCGAGGCTGAAGTTTACGTTCTAAAGAAGGAAGAAGGAGGTCGTCACACACCATTCTTCTCAGGTTACAAGCCACAGTTCTACATGCGAACTACAGACGTAACAGGAGATGTTACTCTAAAAGAGGGTGTAGAAATGGTTATGCCAGGAGACACAGCTACTTTCAAAGTAAAATTGGTTTGCCCAGTTGCTATGGAAGAGAAAATGAACTTTGCTATTCGAGAGGGTGGTAAAACAGTTGGAGCTGGAGTCGTCACAAAAATCGTAGCGTAGTCTATAAACTTTCTGCAGACAGGTTATTGATTCATTAGGGATCAACCACTGGTTGCGAGAAACTAACAAAAAATATGAAAGAAAAACAGGAACAAAATGCTTCGAAACTGAGAATAAGGGTTCGAGCATACGAGAGCAAAATACTTGATGCCTCTGTAAAGCAAATTATTGATACCGCTTTGCGATTTGACGCAAAAATTTCCGGTCCAATTCCTTTGCCAACAGAAATCAAAAAGTATACCGTCAACCGAGCCGCTTTTGTGTATAAAAACGCACGAGAACAGTTTGAAATGAGGGTTCACAAAAGATTGATTGACATTTTAAATCCTGATGCTAAGGTAATCGAAGCTCTTACAAATTTGAGCTTACCTTCAGGAGTTAATATCGACGTAAAAATGATATAAGTACATGGACTTTTAGTCCCTCTGATACGCCGGACCCAGCTCTTTCTCTATGAAAAAGTTGGGTTTCGGATTAATAAAAAAATTATAAATTATGAAAGCAATTCTTGGTACAAAAGAAAAAATGACGCAAATCTTTGACGAGAGTGGCGCAGTTAATCCAGTCACAGTAGTGAAAACTGGTCCTGCGACAGTTCTACAGGTCAAGACAAAAGCGAAAGACGGATATGTTGCAATCCAGGTTGGTTTCGGCGAGAGAAGCGAGAAAAATCTAGCCAAAGCCCAGATTGGACACAACAAAGGTCTAGGAAACTTCAGATATACAAAGGAATTTAGATATGCTGAATTGCCAGACACAGTAAAGGCAGGAGACAAAATTGAGCTTTCTGCATTTGCGCAGGGTGACAAGGTCAGAATTTCTTCTTTCTCAAAAGGAAAGGGATTTCAGGGTGTCGTAAAGAGACATGGTTTCGCCGGAGGTCCACGATCTCACGGTCAGAAACACTCTGAACGAGAGCCAGGTTCTATCGGTGGAGGTTTGAGAACACGAGTTCCAAAACACATGAGAATGGCCGGCCGAATGGGTGGCGATAGAGTGACATTGAAAAATGTCGTGGTTGTTGGAGTAAACGCAGAGAAAGGTGAAATTTATCTCCGCGGAGCTGTTCCAGGTCGAAGGGGTACATTAGTAGAAATACAAGGCGAATAACAAATACTAATATGAAATTACCTGTATATAACATAGAAGGAAAGGAGATAAAGAAAATTGAATTGGCTGATGAAATTTTCGGTTTGAAATGGAACGCAGACCTCGTTCATCAGGCGGTTACTTCAATGCTTTCAAATGCCCGAACAAATACTGCACATACCAAAGACAGAGGAGAGGTCAGAGGAGGAGGTAAAAAACCTTGGCAACAAAAAGGTACTGGTCAGGCCCGACACGGTTCTAGCCGATCACCTATTTGGGTTGGTGGAGGTATCACTTTCGGTCCAAAGAATTTGAAAAACTACGATCGAAAGATTAACAAGAAAATGAAAGCCAAAGCTTTGTCAGTCGTTTTGTCACAGAAAATCCGTGACAACGAAGTCATTTTGGTTGACTCAATTAATTTTGATAAACCAAAGACAGCAGATGCAAAGAAAATTCTTTCTGCTCTTGCAAAGAATGATGAATTTAAAACTCTTGTAACAAAGAGAAAAAATTCAGCCGTCATTGGATTGTCTGGTCGAAACAAAAATACTGAGAAAAGCTTCAACAATTTTGGAAACATGACTGTCGAAGAGGTTCGAAATATTAATCCGGTCCTATTACTCAATTACAAATATCTTGTGATTGAAGGCGCAGAGAAAGCTGTGGCTGATCTCGCTTCAAGATTAACAGTTGCTAACAAATAATTTTATGGCTTTATTCAAAAAAACAAAGAAAGAGGTCACAAAATCAGTAGCTGTAATCAAGGAGTCAAAGAAAGATTTGTCAGCAGTTATTTTGAGACCAAGAATTACTGAGAAAGCAGCCGTCAAAGCAGACGAATCAAATTGTTACGCTTTTGATGTCGTAGCAGGAGCAACAAAAACAGATGTTAAATCAGCCATTGCGCAGATTTATAAAGTTGCACCAGTAAAAGTAAACATTATTAACATCCCAAAGAAACCAGTTCGAACACGAGCTCGAATGGCTCTAAAAGGCGGAGGTCGCAAGGCTTATGTCTTCTTGAAGAAGGGGGATAAAATCGAATTTGTGTAATATAAAAATATATGAGTATCAAAAAACACAAACCAACAAGCGCCGGACGAAGAAATATGACTTCTATTATTTATAGAGGTGTATTCACAAAGTCTAGCCCTCACAAATCTTTGACTTCAGGTTTTCAAAGAGCGGTTGGTAGAAATAACCTGGGTAGAATCACAACTCGACACAAGGGTGCTGGTCACAAGAGAAGCTTTCGAGAGATTGACTTCAACTATGACAAGAAAAACATCCCTGCCAAGGTGGAGAGTGTGGAATATGATCCAAACCGATCTGGTTTCATTGGGCTAGTTTGCTACGCTGATGGTGTGCGAAAATATGTTTTGCTCCCTCAATCAGTAAAGGTTGGTGATCAGGTTGTCTCAGGAGAGGAGGTTGAAGTGAAAACTGGAAACAGATTGCCACTTGGCAAAATGCCAGTAGGTACATTCGTTTACAATATCGAAATTCGACCAAATGGTGGTGCGAAGATTGCTCGATCAGCTGGTATTTATGCCGAGGTTATTGCTCAGGATATGGGTATGACTCACATCAAAATGCCTTCAACTGAAATTCGAAAAATTATCAGCACTGCATGGGCGAGTGTTGGTGAAGTTTCAAATCCAGAATACCGATTAGTAAATATTGGTAAGGCTGGACGAAATCGACACCGAGGTATCAGACCTACAGTTCGAGGTACAGCCATGAACCCAGTTGATCACCCACACGGAGGTGGAGAAGGACGACAGGGACGAGGTTTGCGACGAGCGAAATCTCTATGGGGTAAGCCAACAGGTAAAGGTCAGAAGACACGAACACCAAAGAAATATTCTAACAATTTCGTGGTGTCTCGAAGACGAGTTGGAAAGAATAAATAATTTCAAGGTAAGAAAATTTGTAAATTCT
>CAZHOL010000003.1:40881-45452 GCA_964534415.1 uncultured Candidatus Saccharibacteria bacterium
CGAAGACGAGTTGGAAAGAATAAATAATTTCAAGGTAAGAAAATTTGTAAATTCTCAAGAAATTAAAATAGTAAAAGGAAAAGCCGGGGCGCGAAATGCGCCCCGGCTTTTCTCAATAAAAAACCCCGCTGTTTCGTAGCGGGGGACAAATTGGTGAACAAAAAGATGAGTGCGAGTGCGATGATGATGTATATCGCACCAGCGATCATTTTCTTGATTCCTGTGCCAGGGTTCGACATTAGAATCATTCCTCGTGCCATGAATAACCAAATTGCAGCTATCATAAAACACTGTGAAAATGTCAGCATATGTCCTCCTGTGTTTGTTTGCCTCGTATATTTGTAGCGTATATCAACAAAAAACACAAGAGAATGCTTCAAAAAATGCCATTTTAACATAACAAATATTTGTTCATTAGTGCAATTTATTTTACGTCCGAAAAATTGCTAAAAACTTTACAAAAATCAGATTCTATCTTCTGTTGATATATATGCAAAAAACATTTGACAAGAAAAACGATTTGGGTATAATGGTCTGCATTGAAAGTAATAAACAAATCAGCCAAAATAGTTCGACATAAATCAGCCGTCTAACAGCTGATTTTGAAGGAACCGCTTTGGCCGAAATGACCAAAGCGGTCTTTCTTTATCGCTCTCGGTTCATCAAGGAGATGGATCGTATGGGGTACGGAATGAGAAAACGGATGGACGACTGCAATTTGAAAATTGAATAACTCAACATTTATTAAAATCATTTCAGGCTTCGGCCCGAATGAGGTTAATATTTTGTAGAGCCAAAGGTAAAAAACTGTATTTTTCATTTGCTTTTAGTAAAAAGCAAAATGGTAGCAATAAGTAGTGTTGTGGTTTTCAGATTTCCTAATAGGAAATCTAAGAGCATATGGTGGATGCCTTGGCTTCAATTAGCGATGAAGGACGTAACATGGTTGCGATAAGCTTCGGGGAGGTGCCTAGTGACCTTTGATCCGGAGATCTCCGAATGGGGGAACCCATCTGATTTATCAGATATTTTTGGACTTGATCCAAATTTGCATACCCAGGGAAGTGAAACATCTCAGTACCTGGAGGAAAATAAAACAATCTTGCATTAGCAAGAACCATTTCCTGTGTAGCGGCGAGCGATAGGGAAATAGCCCAAACCATAGGTGCTTGCATCTATGGGGTTGTAGGATAATAGTGTGACGCAAGTCGGAAAAGTTACAAAACGTTTTGTTAGTTTAATCTTCTGGAAAGAAGAACCCTAGTGGGTAATAGTCCCGTGAACGAAAACAAAATGTCTTTTCTATTATTATCCTGAGTAACTCAGGACACGAATAGCCTGAGCGAATCTGCCGGTACTAACCGGCAAGGCTAAATATAATTGAAGACCGATAGTGAACTAGTACCGTGAGGGAAAGGTGAAAAGCAGCCCGGTGAGGGCGGTGAAATAGACCTGAAACCATATGTTTACAAGGAGTCGGAGAGGGTGCTTGCATCCTCGACGGCGTGCCTATTGAAGAATGAGCCAACGAGTTAATCTTATATCTTTGTCTAAGGGGCAGCACCCCGGAGGCCTAGCGAAAGCGAGTCTGATAAGGGCGAAATATAGATATAGGATTAGACCCGAAGCCAGGTGAGCTACCCATGAGCAGGGTGAATTCTGTCGAAAGACAGAAGGAGGCCCGAACCGTTTGATCGTGCAATTTCTTCGGATGACTTGTGGGTTGGAGTGAAAAGCTAATCGAACCTGGTAATAGCTGGTTCTCTCCGAAATAGCTTTTGGGTTAGCGTTATGTGTTCCCCTGGGGGGTAGAGCACTGGAAGGTCTTGATAGGTAGAAATACCACAAGACCTATCAACCTCCGAATACCCAGGACTAAAAACATAGCAGTTAGACGATGGGGGCTAAGCTCCATACGTCAAAAGGGAAACAGCCCAGATCTCAATTTAAGGTCCCTAAATTTATACTAAGTACACTTAAGGTTGTGAAGTTTCTGTGACAATGAGGAGGTTGGCTTAGAAGCAGCCACCCTTTAAAGATAGCGTAACAGCTCACTCATTCAGAGATTTTGCGCCGTAGATTATCGGGGTTAAGTATAATACCGAAACTGAGGGCTTGTGATTTCTTCGGAAATCATGAGCGGTAGGAGAGTGTTTCTGTCTGCGTCGAAGCCAAAGGGGTGACCCATGGTGGAGCGACAGGAAGTAAGAATGTTGGCACAAGTAACCGCAATGCGAGTGAGAATCTCGCACATCGAAAGACTAAGGTTTCCTTTTCAATGTAGATCAGAGAAGGGTTAGTCGGGCCTAAGGGGATGGCGAAAGCCGCACCCGATGGACACATGGTTAATATTCCATGACTTGTATAAGATGCGATGGAGGGACGAAGATTATTATGCAAAGCTCATTATTGGTTTTGAGTTCTTGCCAAGAGGTGGTCTTTTAGGTAAATCCGGGAGACATTAACACCGATTTGGAGAGGAAATCCTGCGATTCGTCAAAGGAGATTTTGCAAAAAAGACTTCCAAGAAAAACTTCTAAGCTTAATTTTATACAATCCGTACCGTAAACCGACACAGGTAGTCAGGTCGAGTAGACCAAGATGAACGAGTTAGAGGTCCCCAAGGAACTCGGCAAAAAAGCGACCGTAAGTTAGCAATAAGGTCTGCCTGTAGCAATACAGGCCGCAGCTAAAGTTTTACCAGCGACTGTTTATCAAAAACACAGCTCCCTGCGAACTCGTAAGAGGATGTATAGGGGGTGACACTTGACCAATGCCAGAAGGTCAAATATTGGCGGTGCCAAACACTTTGCATTTAAAGAAATTTGAATTCAAAGTGTTTGGTGCTGATCGATATAAGCCCTGGTGAATGTCGGCCGTAACTATAACGGTCCTAAGGTAGCGAAATTCCTTGTCTGGTAAGTTCAGACGCGCACGAATAGTGTAACGACTGGGAAACTGTCTCGGGGACTTGCTCGGTGAAAATACAGTGGCGGTGAAGATGCCGCCTACCTGCAGTTAGACGAAAAGACCCCAGAAGCTTTACTATAACTTGATATTGTTTGTACGTTTTGAATGCGTAGCATAGATGGGAGGATTTGAAGCGTTCCTTTCGGGGAACGTGGATCCGTCAGTGAAATACCATTCTTTCGGAATGTACGATCTAACCTCTTCAGAAAAAATGAAAAGGGACATTATCTGGTGGGTAGTTTTGGTGGGGCGCTATCCTCCTAAAAAGTAACGGAGGAGTTTAAAGGTTAGCTAGGTGCGAATGGAAACCGTACCGATAGTGTAATGGCACAAGCTAGCTTGACTGTAAGACGTACTTGTCGAGCAGGTGCGAAAGCAGAACATAGTGAACCGAGAGTTCGCATTAGATGCGGCTCGAGATTAACGGATAAAAGTTACTCTGGGGATAACAGGCTGGTACTGCCTAAGAGTCCATATCGACGGCAGTGTTCGGCACCTCGATGTCGGCTCATCTTATCCTGGGGCTGGAGCAGGTCCCAAGGGTTTGGCTGTTCGCCAATTAAAAAGATACGCGAGCTGGGTTCAGACCGTTCACTCTCTAAGAAATTTTTCTTAGAGGGTATCGATCGTGAACAATCGAAGAAACACTTGGAGTGTGAATCAATCTGAATCATATTCGAGGAAGTGTTATCAATATAAGGACCAACACAAAGAAGAAATAGAAGAAAAATTATGTACGTCTTTTCGTCAAACAAGATAGAGAGAAAACACACGGCGGCTTTTATGTGAAAGCATAAAAAGTTGAATCAACTAGTATCGGTAAAACCCGACTCGATAATGCTCTGATTAATTTCAGACATATCGAGGGGCGATTCCGAGGGAATATGAATTTATTCATTGCCCTTAGAGACTACACGTTGATGTTCTGACTGGTTGAGGCTTTAAGCTTCAATTAAAGAACAAGATATAGTCCAATCCCCCTAGGAATAGGGGTAAAAGATGCGTGAGACAGGTTGGTCTCCTATCTACTGCAGGCGTTGATTATTGAGAAGATTTGTCTCTAGTACGAGAGGACCGAGATGAACTGACCTCTGGTCTATCGGCTGTCCTACCAAGGGCATTGTCGAGTAGCTATGTCGGGAATGGATAACCGCTGAAAGCATATAAGCGGGAAACCAACTTCGAGATTAATAATCGTTTGAGGGCCGTGAGAGATGATCACGTTGATAGGCACTAAGTGTAAGCGTAGCAATACGTTTAGCTGAGGTGTACTAATTACCCGATTCCTATTAGGAAATCTGAACATCACAGTTGTGATATTAGACAGCATTACTTGTTCAGAAAAATATAGTTTTAAAACCTTTGGCTTGCCAAATTGAATGTTTGGTTCTGGTGACTCGACGCAGTGGTCACACCCGTTCTCATTCCGAATACGGCAGTTAAGCACTGTAGTGGCGATGATACTGTAAAAGGGAAAGTAGCTAGTCGCCAGAACCAAGCATTTAAGAAAAGAAAGAACTCACAAAATAATTGTGGGTTTTTTCTTTTGCATTTAATGTTAGAATATAAAATATGTCATGGGGAACACAAAGAAGAAATAG
>CAZHOL010000004.1:0-45116 GCA_964534415.1 uncultured Candidatus Saccharibacteria bacterium
CAGGACGAGGCACAGGTTCTGGCAACTAGCGCAGTTCGCAAAGCTCTAGATATGGCGACACCAAAACAATATGTGGTAGATAAAACTTTATCTGGATTTGGTACTGTAATTAACAACACAATTCCGTTAAATATCTTCGCGGATACAAATTCAGACACACTTTCACAGGAAGAAAAAATTGTCGCTGCAGAAAAAATTCTAATTGACGCTGGTTGGAAGAAAAACGGTGACGGAATTATGGAGTTCGAAAACAAAACAGACAAAAAAGTCTTGAGTTTCTCTGTATCAACTGGCAATGTGCCAGAATTAATTACTGCTGCTCAGACAGTAATTGAGGAATGGAAAAAGATCGGCGCACAAGTTGAGTTACGAATTTACGAACCATCTGATCTAAACGTTAATGCTATTCGACCAAGAAAATATGATGCCCTATTGTTCGGACTAATAATCGGACGAGATTTGGATTTCTACGCCTTTTGGCACTCTTCACAGAGAAATGATCCTGGTTTAAATATTTCAAAATATGCAAACATAAATGCAGATAAAGTTCTGGAAGAAATTCGCGAAACAAGCGACGCTGATATGTTGAAAGAAAAATTTGCAGCTTTAAATAACGAAATTAGCAAAGATACTCCCGCAGTATTTCTATACTCTCCAGACTTCATCTATATTCTCTCAAAAAATATCAAAGGTTTCGAAGTGAAGGACATGGTGACCGCAGAAGAAAGATTTTTAAATATTCATAAATGGTTTATTTATACGAATAAAGTATGGAAAATATTTATAAAAAATTAATAACAAACAATTAACAAAAATAAAATGGAAAACACAAATAATACAAATACAACAAATAACACGAGCTCTGCTCCTAGACAATTCAGTCGAGGAAACAGTTCTTTCGGTAATAGACGGCCTTTCTCGAATCGACCACATTCTGGTGGGGCCTTCTCTAACAGACCTAGAAATAATTCTCCTAGACCTTTCGTAAAAAGAAATGATGGCACAGCCACAACTTCAACAGGAACGAATACAAACAGAACCCATGGTTCAAATTCAGGAAGAAGCAGTTTCGGCGGATCGTCTCGTAACAAAAAGAATCGCAAACCATCATTGCGAAGCACAATTCGACAAACTCGATTAAACAAAGATGCCGGCAAGGAAAAAACTCCTGACCTACCAATTCCACCTGTAGCAGAAGGAAACATCAGAATTATTCCTATCGGTGGTGTCGAAGAAATCGGAAAGAACATGACAGCAATCGAAATCGGCGAGGACATTATCGTCATCGATGCTGGTATTCAATTCACTGATTCAACAACACCCGGAGTTGATTACATCATTCCTAATACAAAATATCTCGAAGAGAGAAAAGACAGAATTCGAGCAATGTTTATCACACACGGTCACCTCGATCACATCGGTGCTATTCCCTACGTCTTGGACAAGATTGGAAATCCGCCAATGTACTCTCGCCAATTCGGTGCGATTATGGTGTTGAAAAAAATGGAAGATTTTCCTCATCTAAAGAGACCTGACATTCATATTATCGAGGGCGATGAGACAATCACAGCGGGAAAAATCAAAGTTGAAACTTTCCCTATTTCCCACACTATTCCAGATTCAATGGGATTAGTCATCAAAACACAGCACGGAGACATCGTATTTATCGAGGACGTGCGCGTCGACAACAGAAATGGAGTTCCAACAGAACAGGAAGAACAGCAATACAAGAGATTCAAGGACAAAAATGTTTTGATGTTGACTCTCGATTCAACTTCAATAGAAAAACACGGCTTCTCAATTTCTGAAGATGTCGTTGTAGAAAATATTGAAAAATTCATTCGTGATACAACTGGACGTTTGATTATCGGTACTTTCGCTTCACAGGTAGAGCGAATTATCGCAATTATCGAATTGTCAGCAAAATATGGAAAGAAAATCGCAATCGAGGGACGGTCAATGAAATCAAATCTCGAAATCATCAAGCAATTAAATTTGGTTAAAACTGAAAACGTAATTCCTGTTACTGAGATTGAAAATGTTCCACCAGATCGATTGGTCTTGCTCGTAACCGGTTCACAAGGAGAGGAATTCGCGGCCCTCATGAGAATGGCAAACGGCACACACAAACAGTTGAAATTGCGACCAACAGATACGATTTTGCTTTCTTCATCTATCATTCCTACAAACCACATGGCGGTTGTAAATTTGAAGGACAGACTTTATCGTTCAGAAGCCAAAGTTATCACATACCTCGACTCTGACGTTCACGCATCGGGTCACGGAAACAGAGATGAGTTGAAATGGATTCATCAACACATTCCATATAAATTCTTCATCCCTCTTCACGGCTATCATCATTTCTTGCGATTGCATGCTGAATTAGCAGAATCAATCGGTACAAAGAAAGAAAACATTATCGTTCCTGATAACGGTTCAATTATTGAAATTCAAGATGGTGGTTCAAAAATTGTTAAATTACCGATGAAAGCCCCATGCAACATCGTCACAGTTGATGGACAAGAAGTCGGAGACATCAAAGATGTGGTGATCGAAGACAGACAATTGTTGGCTTCAGCCGGAATTTTCGTTGTTGTCGCAAGCATCAATGTACGCACAGGAAAATTGAAGAAGTCTCCTGACATTATTTCTCGCGGATTCGTATATTTGCGTGAATCGCAGGAATTACTACGAAAGAGTCGATTCCTAATTCGAAAAGTTATCGAGGATCAGATTACAAAAAACAAAGGTCAAGTTGATTTCGACAAAATTCGCAAGATTCTTGCCGGGGACTTGAGCAAATTCCTATTAATAGAGACTGCAAAACAGCCGCTGGTTATCCCTGTTCTATTGGGAATGTAGTTTTATGTGGCGATGCGTTTTGATATAATGTTTTCTATATGAAAACATATTTGGTATATCTGCTCGCGTTTCTATTCACACTACATATCACTCCGGCATACTTTATTAATTCGAGTTTTCTCGAACAGTATGTCGGCGACAACGGAGTCGGATACATTTACACTGTTGCTTCTGCCCTAGCCCTCAGCGGTTTGTTTCTCGCCAAAAAAGCAATCGGAAGAATCGGTAACTATCGTATTTTCGTCGGTGCGATTTTAACTTCTTTTGTATCGTATGTTGTTTTATCGACTAGCCTCATTATTAATCCAAATTTTGCGTGGAGTGTGGTCTACATTATATTTTATGTTGCCAGCTTTATCAGTCACTCTATTGCCTTTTTCACCCTAGATGTATTTTTGGAAAGTTTAACAAAAAATTCTGAGACGGGTGGGGTGCGTGGAATCTATCTAACTTCAATTAATCTATCATTCATTGTTGGACCACTCATTGCCGGAATAATTATATCTGGAGTTGCGGAAGCCGGTAAAATTTACGCACTCGGTGCAACTTTATTAATTCCAGTTATTTATATCGCGTTAAAATATTTTAAAGATTTTCAAGACCCTGAGTATGTTACTCACCATTTCTTTTCAACATTGAAATATGTTCGCGGGCACAAAAATTTACGAAATATATTCAAGGCAACTTTTATTTTGAATCTGTTTTACGCTGTGATGGTTATTTATACACCAATTTTTCTGAGCAGCACGGTTGGATTGGGATTAGGTCAAGTTGGAACAATTATGGGAATCGCGCTTGTTCCTTTTGTTCTATTTCAAAGTATTCTTGGTAAAATAGCAGACAAAATTTATGGCGAAAAAGAAATTTTGGTGATTGGGTTTATGATTATGGGAATGTCGACCGCCTTTATGAGTTTCGCCACATCGAATACTTTTGTATTTTGGGCCTCCCTATTGTTCGTAACTAGAATTGGAGCAAGCATGGTCGAGATAATGTGTGACACATATTTATTCAAAAAAATCGATGAGAGCGATGTAAACGTCATTAGTATGTATCGATCAATGTTACCGGTTGGATATATTTTTGCGCCATTTATCGCATCCATTTTACTCCTGATAATTGATATTAAATATTTGTTTGTAATTATGGGGATAATTGTGCTATGGGGAGCACGGTACGCTTTAGCCATAAAAGACACCAAATAATTGCAAAAGTTAAAGAAAAGATAAAGACCAAATCACAGGTTTTTCATCCATATATTTGACTTTATTTCTGTTAGGAATAGTATTGTTTCAAATGAAAGTATTACTGGTTGAGGACAATCTCTCGATTAGAAATGTACTACGCATGAGTCTGGTGGCGGATGGCTTTACTGTCGACGAGGCTGACAATGGTGAGACGGGTTTTTATCTGGCACGAATAAATAGGTACGACATTATAATTCTTGATAATGTTCTGCCGAAGAAAATGGGTAAAGCTGTGTGCGCAGATCTCAGGAGTTTGGGAATTCAAACTCCTATTTTATTGCTCTCCGCTGTAAATGACGCGCTGTCAAAAATTGATTTGTTGAACAGCGGTGCGGACGACTATGTAACAAAACCTTTTTCATACGAGGAATTAGTGGCTCGAATGCGTGCCCTGGTGCGACGCCCTGGGATAATACAGGACAATGTGCTCCGAGTTGGTAATCTGGTATTGAATATCGACAGACACGAGGTAAAGAAAAATAACAAGAGAATTTACTTAACCAAAAAAGAATACAATCTCCTAACAATTTTAATGAAAAATCGCGGCAAGGTTCTGTCTCGTGCGGCAATTATGGAAAGCGCCTGGGACGAACAATCGATGAATCCATTTTCAAACACTATCGAATCCCATATTTTGAATCTCAGAAAAAAACTAGGCGACCGTCGCAAGAACATGATCATGAGCATACCCGGTAGCGGATATAAATTCCTCGACCCACATAATAGCTAAGATATGAGAAATATTTTTAACAAAAAAATATCCACATCAACCAGTGTGGAATCGTTTTCTCTAAAAGAAATCGGGAGTATTTCGTGTGGCCTATTACACGATCTCATTAATCCTATAAACGGGCTAACTCTATATTTAGAAACTTTGGACAAGAATCTATTCAAAGAATTGCTAATACCGATCAATGAAACGAGCGAGAATATTCGTACATTCATCAGAGTAATGCAAGGCGCGATGCACAACCCAAAACAAATGGAAATTATCAACGTGTATAAAATTATTTCGCACATCGTTTCCCTCTTGCGTCACAAAGCCATCAGCAAAAATATTTCCATTGTTGTGGCCCAAGACACACAAAACGTTCTGATATTCGCTAACAAAATTAAAGTCTACCAAGTCTTCATCAATTTAGTTACGAACGCAATAGATTCGTTTGAAAAAGCTCCAGAAAGAGAAAAGAAAAACATATCCATTTCAATAACAAATAGCAACGGTCAGATTACAGTTGTGGTGAATGACAATGGTGCTGGAATTGAAAGGAGTAACCTAGACAAAATGTTTGTCAGGTCCTTTACCACAAAAAAGACCGGACTGGGAATAGGATTAATGCATACAAAATTTTTGGTCACGCGGGATTTACTAGGTACCATAAACGTTAAAAGCCAAATAGGTGTTGGGACAGAATTTCAAATTACTATTTCTAAGAAATTTTTAATTTGCAGATAGAATTCTGTACAAGGAATCTAATGCTACACGTTGCTGTTCTCCGGTATTCATATTTTTTACCGTAAAGGTATCGGTAGCGACTTCATCATCTCCAATGATAACAACAAAAGGAATGGCCTGTTTGTTTGCGTAATTTAATTTTTTCTTCATAGGCACTTCGTCCAAAAATATTTCAGAGTTTATGCCACGAGACCTCAACCCGCGCGCCAGAATTGAAGGTTTTTTCAAATCGGATATTAGTGGCACAATCAAAACCCGAGTCAAAGTTTTTTCTTCAGATTTAATTAGTCCTTTTTCTTTGAATGGAACAAACAATCTAGTTAATCCTAAACCTGCACCGACCCCAGGAATCTTTCTATCACCGAAACCGCTGAGCAATGTCTCGTATCTACCACCCGAACAAATTGAACCGAGACCGGTATCTTCGACCAAGAATGTCTCAAAGACAGTTCCGCTGTAATAATCTAGACCGCGAACAATTGTTAGATCAATTTTAAAATAATCAGAAGGCACATCGAAATCCTCCAGGCAATTTATCACCTGCACCAATTCATCCAAACCGCTTTTGAAAGTATCATTTTCAATATTTAGACTCTGTAGTTTAGCCAAAACATTTAAATTTGTGCCTGCAACAGAAACAAAATCCAGGATCTCATTCATCTGATCAACTGACAATTTTTCTTTTTGTAATAACTCGCGAACTTTGTCTGCACCGATCTTTGCCATTTTATCAATGATGCGTAAAACATATGGCGCACGATCCTGCAAATTCAAGCTTTCGAGAAAGCCATTTAAAATTTTTCTGTTGCTAATCTTTACAACAAATGGACCAATGTTTAATTTGCTGAATGTTGTGTAAATTATGTTTATGATTTCTGCATCGTATTTCAAAGAGAGCTCGCCATCACCAACCACATCAATATCACATTGATAAAAATCTCTGTATCTGCCTCTCTGGGGTCTCTCTCCACGATAAACTCTGCCGATTTGATATTTTCTAAATGGAAAATTTAGTTCACGAGAATGTTCGCACACATACCTTGCAAAGGGTATCGTCAAATCGAATCGCAACGCCAAATCGTTATCCCCCTTTTTAATTCTATAAATCTCTTTCTCCGTATCTCCGCCAGCCTTGGCAAGCAGAATTTCTTCACGCTCTAGAACCGATGTGTCGAGTGGAATGTACCCAAAACTTTCGTAAATATTTTGAATTTTGGATTTCATCTTGTCAAAAGCAATTTGATCTTTGGGCAATAACTCTAAAATTCCTTGCAGTGCGCGGGTTGATAGTGTTTTCTTCTGTCTAAACATTTTGAAAAACATGTATCCATTTTAACCGAAAAATGGATCAAAGTCATCATCGAAATTAGATTTGCCGGTTCTTTTCTTCGATTTCAAGGCTTTTTTTGAAGAACTATTTTTTATGAAGTCTGCGATCACTTTCTTTACCTTGTCGCTCTCTGTTCGCTTCAACTTTAAAACGTTCTTTTCAGATTCTGTTTGAAATTTTCTATCATAATGCAAAACTGTCTGGTCAATTTCTAACGCTTTGGCATTTATTCCCTTCAAATATAGACCGCCCCAATTTTTCACACGAGACAGCGCAACATATCCCTGCCCCGGAACAAACGCCTGCGACAAATCGATGACAGCACTATCTAGAGTCATACCCTGGCTTTTATGAATAGTAACTGCCCATGCTAATTTCAAAGGCACCTGCGTGATTTCTGCTAGAACTGTATCACGATCCTCAATTACCCAAGACTGCGGATGCGCATTGAAAGTTTGTCCGTCCTTGGTTTTGACAACTGGAAAACCATCTTCGAAATCAACGACTTCGCCGGTTGTACCGTTAACATATCCACGAAGGGGGTTATTTTTCACAAACATCACCAATGAACCGATCTTGATATCCAAAATCTCTGGAGAGAGACACCCTTTCTTGGCAGTTGCAACAACAGCTTCTTTACCCTTGGTTCTCATTTCGAACCTCTTCTGTTTTCCGGAAATTGATTCCAACTTTTTCAAGTTGAAAATGTCGACATTTACGTTATGTGTGAAAAGTTTGGTCACGTCTTCGAAATCGTCTTCTACAACTTTCTCTAATAATTTTTCATAAGTATTCTGCGACACCTGACCGCCACGAATTTCATTCAACAAATCAATTAGATGTTCGTCGTCTTGGCGATGTTGTTCTGTAAGATAACAAATGCTGAGTTCCGCCTCGACCCAACTACGCGCGCGAAATGCGAATGGCGCCAAATATTCTTCGTCTTCGTAGACGATTTCTGTCTCACCGTCAAATGATATTTTTAAAGTCTCTGATTCCGAATTTCTTTTTTCAATCGGCGGCAATTGAAAAAAATCACCGGAAAAAACTACCTGAATTCCTCCGAACGGCAAATCATTTCTCTTGAAGAATTTGCAGACTTGATCGATAGTATTCAATGTAGAATCCTTGAGCATAGATATCTCATCGATTATGAGGACTTTTACCTTTTGAAAACGTTTCCAGAGATATGCTTTCTGTTCGAGATGGTCAAGCTCCCTATCGGTCAGATTTTCTTTTATCCCAATGCCTGCCCAAGAATGAATTGTCATTCCTCCAATGTGTGTCGCCGCGATTCCAGTAGAAGCAGTCACCGCAACATCGATGTGATTTTGCTTTAGATATTTTATATATTGGTTCAACACAAAAGTCTTTCCCGACCCAGGAGCACCCGTCAGAAAAACATTTTTACCCATTTTTAGAATAGTCAGTGCATCTTTCTGTGTCATACGTGAGAAATAGTATAACACATTGACCTAAAGAAAAGTTAAAGGAAAATTAAGAATTTTTTGGTTTTTCTGTCTTGATAATTAAGGTTTTTTCTATTCTGCGTACGTCCGCCAACAATTCCGCACGAGACTCGTTGAAAAGAATAATATTGCAAATACTTGAACCTCCGTTTTTTGCATAGAGGCATTTGTCGCCGATTTTGGCTTTAACAGAAATTTTCTTTAATGATTTTAGATCTTGAATTTTTAGAATTCCGGTTAGATTTGTTAAAACGCCCTCTGTTTTCGGGAAGAATTTCATCGCCGCAGAATATCCTTTGACTTTTTTTGGAATAATTGGTTTTCGAGGAATTCGAATCAATACATCGTTCATTGAGTGATTGATATCGAAAGAATTTTTATATAAATCATGGCGAAATCCTCCAACACGCGGGCCGATTTCGATCACTTTCCAACCATCTTCTGTGCGCATCAATTCAATATGCGCTGTCGAACTACGCAATCCCAGCGCGCGAACGGATTGTGAAGCAACTTCTTCGGCAGCAGCAATCGAACTCTTTTTCAAAAGTGTTGGTGTCATTTGTAAATATCCAAAAAAATCATCGAAACCAATAGATCGTCCAGTTTTAATGTGAACAAAAGGACAGAAATATATTTTGCCTTTTGAATTAACGTAGGCGTCTACCGAATACATTTCACCTTCCATAAATTGTTCGACGAGCACTTGTGGTTTTGAGTGTCTAGATTTTTCTTCATAGACTTTTTGAATCTTCTTGAAAGTCTTTTGCAGAACTTCTTTTAACTCCTGCTCATGAAAACATATGCTGACCAACAGGCTCGCAGTTAGACTGTTCGGCTTCAAAATTAATGGGAAACCAATTTTCTGTTTTATTTTTTCTAAAGTCTCATCTGAACTGTCTTCAACCACTACAAATTTTGGTGTAATATTTTTGTCATAGGCACGAAATCTCTTTCGCATTTGAATTTTATTGCAACTCCACAGTAGAGATTCGGTGGTAGGTGTCCTCAAATATGGCACGTTTGGAATAACTTTAATAAATTCATCAATATTTTCCTCACCCCGACATGTGACTGCTAATAGTTCGTCATAAATTGGCAAAAGTGCCTTTTGAATGGATTCACTCTTGGAGAAATCACATTCCAAATCAAAATCAACCGTGCGTTTTTTTCTGTCCGCGGTATCCTCAATATTTCTAATTACTGCCACACGATAATGCTGGCCCGTTTCTGCGGTGTGTTTCTTTAGGCTCGTAACAAAGTCGCCTGGGACATTCTGAACAAAGAGAATAATATTCTTTGACATGAAGATTGGAGAGTTATTTTTAGTTCTAAAATTGTATCAAACTTACACAAAAAAGCAAGTGAACAACACTAGGGCAAAATATCATGAAAACTTAACGATATTCTGCTATAATTTGTTATTATGTTTGGAAGAAAAAATAACAAAAAAATTCTATTGGTAAATGGTGGGAGCAAGCAATTCGGTATGGATTTCCTCAAACACGCTGAGATGGCAGGATTAGAGTGCAGAAAAATTCGAACCTATGTAAATTCGTCTATATTATTGGAAAAAAATAAAATTACTTTTTTTGAATCAGGAGAATTGATTGATCTGCAAAATTACAAATATGCATTTATAAGAGTAAAATCCATCGGCACACAACTCACTTCCCTATTTTGCGAAATTCTAAACAATTTGAAAATTGATTACAACGACAAAAGCAATGTTGAGCACACGATGGGAGATGAAAAAATTACACAGATGTTGAGATTCGCCATGAATAATGTGCCAATACCAAAAACTTTTATCTTTTCTGATCGGTCATTTGAGAAAAACATAGAGGTTTTCAGAGAAAACTTTTCTTTCCCTTGTGTACTTAAAACAAATGGTAGCAAAGGTCGTGCTGTTTGGAAAATTAATTCAGAGAATGAGATCCGTGAAATTGTTTCTAACACAAAAAAAGAAATTTATATGGTGCAGGAGTATATACCAAATCAATATGACGTGCGCGTTGTTGTTGCATATGGAAAAATCGTCGGAGCAATTGAGAGACACTCATCAGACGGTTTCTATAATAATGTTGCTATGGGCGGCCTAACAAAAATCGCGACACTAAATAAAATTGAAAGAAAGCTATCACTGCAAGTCTGCCAGATCATGAAACTCGAGCTGGGTGGTGTAGATTTTGTCAGAACAAATGATGGAATCAAGTTTTTTGAAGTTAATAAAGGTCCAGTGGTTTATGGATTCCAAGATGCGACAGGAATTAATGTGCCCGAGGTTTTGGTGCAAAATATCAAGAAATTAATCTAGAATGCGATATAAATTTGAAAATCATCTATTCAGAGAAAGGCAATCAGATAGTGTAGATTTTTGGCTAAGTGAAATATCGAAATTAGAAAACGGAGAAACTCAAAAACACACATTAACGCCTGATGAAATCGCAAAACTTGATACATTTGAAAGTGATTTGACCACAGAGTGGCAAAGTTTTGCTGAACTAAAATCTGTTATGTTATCTTTGGATCTAGATTTTTTACAAACCGAACCCGGTATTACAGCTTTCAGAAAGATATTTGGTTCAGAAATAAAAGATGAGGAAATCGCAAATTGGATGTTAATGAATCCTGAAATAATTCAGGCAAACATTGATGCTGTAGAAAATGAAATAGAAAAAAAATCTCAAGAATTTCAAATGGAGAGAGTCGTCAATCAACTGAAATCGAGAATTAATAGTGACGGTACTATTGGAGACACTTCTGATATAGATCCCCCTAACAACTTTGGAATACTTGTGAATACAGAACAAATGGCAGAAAAGATTACAGCCATGCGAGCAACAAAAAATAGACTAAAGGCACTATTATCAAAATTTAGCAACCCTGGCGACAACCTTGAATATGCCAAGCGAGTACTAGTAGAAATATATTTGAAAAGAATTAATGTCTCAATTGCAAAGTTTTATCTATTTGCAAAAAGTGTCAAAGAGAAATCCGATAAATTTGGATATGCAAATTTATCTGTTTCAGAAAAAACAATTTTATCCGAAGTAAATTTATCTCTTGATCACGACGTTCAGTTAACTAAAATAGATAAATTTATTTTTGGAGCTTCGCGGGAAGTTGATGAGGCGACGCAAAACTATAATTCTTTATCATCGGATCTACTGAGCTATGCCAAACACCTCGATGAATTGCGATCAAAAATTAACATCAGAGAATCGATCGAACGAATGGGGCTAGATCCCGAGAAAGTACTCGAGAAAAATATATCTCCAGATGACCTGAAGAAGTTCGCGGATGTATTACTCGAAAAATATGGTCTAATCTCCAGCACCTCTCAACCATGGAAATATGAAATTAAAAAAAGAAGAACATTTTCTGTGCAAGGAGAAATCAAAACAATTAATGGGGTCAATATCCCCAGAAATATTTTAGATGTGATGTCAGTTCTACTTGGTCATGAAATTGAGGGGCACGTCCTTCAACACGAAAATAGTTCTAAAATTCCCCTAAAAATATTCTCTGAATTCGATGGAGGCGGCAGATCATCATTATTTGCTGAAGGTGGCGCCATGTACATGCAAGATAAAGTCACGAGAGAATTATTCGGTTTCGAAAACCTACCCAAAACCTCTTACATCAAAACTTTGGCAAAAAGATTATCTGGCGGAAACTTTATTGATTGCATGAAGGTATATTTTGAAAGCACGAATGCCGAAGACCTCGCTGATCTTACTGCTGGCAAAATCGACAAGCAAAAATATGATGAGATTGTTGAGCGCAATTTGAAGACGGCTGTTTCAAGCACAAAAAGAATATTTAAATACGGAGACCTGAGAAAATCTCGAATAGGTATATCTACAAACTCAAAAGACCTGGCGTATCTTGAGCAAAAAAGAGTTCTCGATAAAATGGCAGGTACGCCTTTTTTCAAGCTTGCATTCGTAAGTGGAATGAATTTGGAAACCGCTCACCATCTAATTGATTTAGGTCTTTTGAAGCTTGAAGATATCAAAGAGCCCAGGACAATGACTGCCGACATGTGGACGGAAATCAAAGACAACTACAAACTTCATCAATAGATTATCTACCCAACAATCTCAACAATTTCCTGCTTCTCTTCTCCATTTCATCTACATAGATTTTGAAGTCGTCGATTCTATTTAATTTTCCGTCTTGCAAGATATACAAACTATCTACTGCTGTTTTTTCAACAAAAAATCGATCGTGCGTAACAGTTAATACTGTGCCATGAAATTCTTTTAAAGCCTTCTCAAGCGCTTCACCCGCCTCGAGATCCAAATGGTTTGTAGGTTCATCTAAAATCAAAACGTTAACTCCTTCCAAAGCAAAATATGCAAGCAACAAACGAGCTCGGCTTCCTGGGCTCAAATATTTAATTTTAATTCCAACTTGAAATTCACTGAAACCGAAATGTAAAAGATGTTCAGTCAAAACTTCCTTTGACTGATAATTTTTTTCCATCAAGAATTGCACTGGTGATAGATCGCGAGGCAAGCTATCGTGCTCCTGCATCAAGTTTCCAATTTTCGCCCCTTCCTGAATTTCAATTTCTCCCTCAATTTTCGGAATGACTCCTGTGATAGTTTTTAGAATTGTAGATTTTCCAGAACCATTTAATCCGAGAATACAAATTCTGCTACCGAATGTAACCGATAGATTAATTGGACCAACACGAAAATCATCGTATCCGCAGATGACATTCAGTAACGAAATGTCTTTCGGTGCACCAACATCGATTTTGGGAATATCGACTTTAAACGCTCGACGTGTTGGAATCTCTTCAATTATTTCCATACGACCCATACGTCCATAAATCACTTGTGCATCTTTCAGAGAATTTGCAGCACGATTTCGTTTGAATCCGCGCAAAATCTTGTCCTTGTCAGTACCTTGCCATTTCATTCCTTTTCGAGCATCTTCTTTTTTCTGTTGAGCGAGCAATCTCAGCCTCTTCAACTCCTCTTTCTGTAATTTGATATCAATACTATTTCGGCGTAACTCTTTTTCTTTTTGAAGCAAATAATCAGAATATTTTCCTGCGGTGATTTTCAAAGTGCGAGTTTTCCAATCGATTTCAAAAATCTTTTTAGAAACGTTGTCGAGAAACTTTTTATCATGTGAAACCACAATGAAAGCAGAGTCTGTGTTTTGCAAGAAATTTTCCAACCAAATTAATGCTGGCAAATCCAAATTGTTTGTTGGTTCGTCTAGCAATAACAGATCGGGCTTCTTTAGCAACAATGCTGTTAAAAATACTTTTGTCTTCTGGCCACTCGAAAGCAAACCAATCTTTTTCTCCTTAATTTCTGTTGGCAAAGCAAAACCTGCAAACATAATTTCGATATTTCTATAGAATTCATCACCGCTCATTTCTGTGTAGCTTTCAATAAATTTCAGAACATTTTCTCGATTATGCGAATCTGGGTCCTGAGGCAAAAAACCAATTGTGGTTCCCTTGTGATACTGAATTGTGCCCGTCTTGTCATTATCAATTCCCGCGAGCAACTTCAAAAGAGTAGTTTTTCCAGTACCATTAAAACCAACCAGGGCGATTTTGTTCCCCTTTTCTACAGTGAAAGAAATGTTATTAAGAATCCTTTCGCTGTCATAATATTTGTTTAAGTTAGAAACTTTTAACATTTGACAATCCTAGCAAAAATATGCGGAAAAAGCGAGCATTTATATCACTTCCACAACTTCATCAAATTCACGTCTGGTTTTTGGCAAATTAGCATATTGATCCTCACCTCGATAGCCTAGCGCCAAAATTGTGACCGATGCCAAGTTTTTTTCATGCAATCCCAGAATTTCGTCGACTTTTTGCGCGTCGAATCCTTCCATCGGACAGTTATCAATTCCCATTAGTGAAGCTGTTTCAATCATCACACCGAGTGCAATGTATGTTTGTGCTGAAGTCCACACTTCAAAAGAGTTAGTGCTTTTCTTGTATGAGATTGCGCCATCAACCATTTGTTTCAATCCTTCCAAATCTGTAGCAGGTACTCCCTGATTTTTTGAAGTTCTTTCAATTAATTCATTAGTGATGTTTTCAGAATCAGTTCTTCGAGCAAGTAAAATTAAATGCGACGCGTCAGTAAATTTTTGCTGGTCATATCCTACCTGGCGGATTTTTGCGCGAGTTTCAGGATTATTGATTACCAAAAATTTCCAGGCTTCAATCCCGAACGAGCTTGGTGACAATCGTGCGCTCTCTAAAATTGTCTTGATATCGTCGTCAGAAACTTTTTTGTTTGCATCAAAAACTTTTGTTGCGTATCTATTTTTTAAAGCTTCAATAATTTGATTTTGAATCATGGTAATTTTAATTTAAGTTAAAGAATAATTATACACTATCTCAGCGTGATCTCTCCGTTTGCAAAACTCAATATTAATTCACCCTTTGAAGTGAAGTGATATTTTGAAACACTAGCAATAGCACTCGCGAAATCTCCCTCTTGCGACCCCTCACAATACATCAGTGTCGACATCATTGCTTCAAATTTTAATGAAGTGCTAGTCACAGAATATCCACCTCCCATCGAATTACAGTCGGTTTTGACCGAAACACGGCCATCTTTGCCAAAAACTAGGCCAAACCTGTCGTTTCTGGGTAGAATTTCATTACCATCTTCATATATTGTTTTTACCCATTTCCACTCTCTGTCTGTGAGTTTCATCGCTGATGGATTGGCTTCACCTTCAAAATTTGGGACAAATTCCCCAATTGTTCCGTCGCTCGCGAGCTGAACATATAGACTTTTTCCGATAGAGGGTGCTGTCGCCATAGACTCATCAACTAATCGAGTAGCAAAATTAAACACAGCACGTCCATCAACCACATTTATATTCTGAGGAGCAATTCTGTCGCCGAGATATAGAGCGTTTGTTTGTTTCAAACTGCTCAAGTCATTAATCAAAAGAGTTGCGTAGAAAAAAGTTCCGCTTCCTCCCGGTTCGTGCGCAAGCAAAACCGCATAATCGATGTCGCCATCTTTGTCTGCATCAAACTCTAGAGGCTCATTAAAAATACTGAGTTTGTTTTTTGTTGCAGATCCTTCCATGATTGGAATTTCAACGGCGCCGTCCTTCATTTGAAAAACTTGTCCGTCAATGTTGTAGTTGAAGTTTAAAACTTGCGCCTTATTTGGTGGCAAAATTACGTCACTGTCGGAAAAATTAAACTTTACAAATCCGACAGCAACGACGATTACGACCAAGACGACCGCCATCAAAACGATTTTAAGTAATATTTTTTTCATAGGGGTATTATATCAATTTTAAACTTTAGTCTAAATATCAAAATCCAACATCAGCGCGTTGTGATCGGAGACTTCATCAGGCAACACACGAAAATCATTCACCTTCACCCCAGGAGAAACAAAAACATAGTCGGCATATCGCACTTCTGGTTTGTAAAATGAAGTCCTTGTCGAAGTAATTCCATACTCCTTTATCAAATTTCGTAGACCGAATTCTTCGAACATCTTCAAGCTTTGAGTATCTGGGAGCAAATTAAAGTCCCCACACAAAATATATTCACCTTGTATTGTCTTGAGAAAGTTTATTATATTTTGTGACTGTAAAATTCGATCGTCCGAGTCTCCTTTTCCCTGACCATTCCAAAGCCCGTGGAAATTTATTATCGCAAACAACTTCCCATCATTTTCTAATTTTAGCCATTGAATATTTCTTGCGTGTTTTCCTAGATCATCTTTGGGAAAGTAACCCTTTTCCTTGTGCACATAAACTTCACCCTCATCTTGCACGCGAATCTTTTTATTCACCATAGTCATGATTCCGTAATGGTCAGTAAAGTGTGGTCGAAAATATTCTTTAAAATTTGAAAGAGTGCCGCAAATATCCTGCATTATTCGAGTGGCAACATCCGCATTAGTTAACGGCTTACCAGCAGTAGAATATCCCTCGAGGTGATCATGTGGCGCCGACCAAATTTCTTGAAGACAAAAAACGTCTGTTTCTTGCTCATACTTAGGAAAAAACGATAGTAAAAGATCTCTCCCCGCTCGACCACCCCAAGTATTCAGAGTAATTAATTTCATGACTAAATAATATCAATAATTTACCTTAAAATCTAATAGCTTTCATCCGCAAAAAACTCATTCAATTTCTTCAACAATACATCGTGTTTAACGAATTTTAGATAGAAAAAGCCGGCAGTACAAGAAATCAGTGCCCCAATCATATCGACAATCAGGTCTGTCATCGTATCTCGCAAACCGGATTTTTGCATATTCAATCCAAAAGTCTGATCCATAGTAAATTCAAAAATTTCCCACAACGCACCAATTGCCACCGCGAATGCGAAAGCAAACATACTGATCACGACTGGACTGGCTTTCAATTTATCTCCTCGGAACAAAGCAATCAAAATAATCATTCCAATTAAACCGAAACCGAGAGCCGAGCTCGCGTGTAAAATAATATCCCACCACCAAAACTTTTCATAGAATTTGAAAGCTTCACCTAAAAATAGCGAAGCATAGATGAAAAAGATCGCAAGAACAATAATTGAGCTCGGTAATCTGAAATTTATTCTGGAATTCAATCTGATAATGTAAAAGACACTGAATGTTGTCAGCGAACTCACCAACACTGCTAGCCAATTTTTTTCATAAACCGCAAAAGCGATGGATAGAAAAAGAGAAATCCAAACTGCGGAAAGATAATTTGGTGTGGGCTTTAACATTTAAATTTAGACTACGCCTTTGCCTTCTTTGGTTTCTTCTTTTCTTTTCTGTGTCTATTATTTCCTTTTGCCATGTTGATTGTATTATTTGTTAATATATTAATACTATCACATTTTGTAGACGTCTAATCGTTGTTTATCGATTATCACAGATGTAATTGAAAACTTTTTGAAGTTCAAAACGCGCCGAGTGTGGCGCGTTTTGTTTTGCAAACTAAATAATCGAACCTAATCTTTTAAATACCCTCTCTCGGCCCATAACCGCCATGATTGCATGAAGATCTGGAGTTTGAACTCTGCCGGTTAATAGCACGCGGAAGATTTTAGCGACATCAGCGACATTACCCTTAAATCCTGACGGATTAGCTTTAAATTCCTTCATATTGTCAGCAAAACCGTTCGCTTTAGCGATTTCTTTGATCTTTGCAAACCATTCGTCTTTTGTGAATTTGTCGTCATGAATTTGCATGTATGAATCAACAATATTTTTTATGTCTTCCTCCCTGAGATTTCCAATAGTTTTAATCGCATCGTCTTTTGTTAAAGTAAATTTCTCATCAAAGAAATATTCAATTTCATTTTTCACATCAGACCATTTTGCAATATCTTTGCGAGCCATTCCATCCGCACCTCGTTCAATATTAAAAATTTTCACAACATAATCACGGTTAGCTTTCACAAATTCTCCAAACTCTGGCTGATATTTTTCTGCCCAATCCAAATATTCCTCACATACTCTATCGGCCGAGTATCTAGCAATGATTTCCTTGCCAATATCACCAAGTTTCACGAAATCAAATAGCGGACCGTTCGAGCCTGCCAATTTTTCTAGAGTGATTTGGAATTCACTATTGCCGAGAGTTGGGTTTGCCTTGCGCCAATCTTCAAAATTTGAATTGGCGAGATTGATCAAATATTCAATCACCGCATTTTTTGGATAACCTTGCTCGTCATAGAAAATTGCGTTGGCCTCAGGATCCTTTCGCTTGCTAATTTTTCTTTTTGATTTTCCATCCATCTTTTGAATTGGAGGAATGTGTCCGTATTGAGGCGCGGTCCAACCCATCGCTGTGAACAATTGCAAATGAAGCGAGACAGAAGAAAACCATTCATCGCCACGAATGACATGCGTTGTTTGCATGAGGTGATCGTCGACAACGTGCGCCAAGTGATATGTTGGCAATCCATCTGATTTCATTACGACAATGTCTTGATCATTCTCAGAAATTTTTCGATCGCCGAGAAGGAGGTCAGTCATCGCAACATAATTATCAAAATTTCCTGGAGATTTGAATCGTATGACGAATGGAAGTCCGGCGTCGAGAGCGGAGAGAACCTCTTCATCTGTTTTATTTCGCCACATCGCCCATTTTCCATAGTAGCCGGGACGAATTTTCAGTGACTCCTGTTCGGCGCGCATTTTGTCCAATTCTTCTGAAGTTGTGAAGCACGGATAAGCCAGCCCTCGTTCAACGAGAGACTTAACATACGCTTTGTAAATTGTGGCGCGATCACTCTGTTTGTATGGACCATAATTTCCCTTCTCGGTGCCGTCGATTGTCGGTCCTTCATCAACTGCGATTCCATAGTGCGCAAGAGATTGCAAAATTATTTCGATTGCACCCGCAACCTCGCGTTTTTTGTCGGTGTCTTCGATTCGCAAAAAGAAAATTCCGCCAGATTGATGTGCCAATCGTTCGTTGATGAGGGCGGTATAAACAGAACCGACATGCATAAAACCAGTTGGGCTCGGTGCGATTCTGGTGACCATTTGGCCTGACTGCAAATTTCGTGGAGCGTATTTGGCCTCGATTTCTGCGATAGTTGGCAAAGCTTCCGGAAAGAGTCGGCTGATAATCTGTTGCTTGATTTCCTGTTGATTCATATTGAAAGTTTAGCAATTTGAGGGGGTTGGGGCAAGGCGATTGTCACTTCCCCCTAACCAAATTCATTTTCTCCTCTCGCGTCATTCTTTTCAATTCGGCCTCTTTCGCGCGAGCATCGGCGTAATTTTCACATTCGCAATTCCAAACCATTGTGACTGGTCGGCGAATTTTGGTGTAATGCGCGCCGGATTTAGCGTGATTGTGTTGATGAAGTCTTTTTTCCAAATCATTCGTCGATCCAACATAGAAAGTCTCATCGGCGCAAAGCAGAATGTAGGCAAAGTACTTCATTTTATAAAAATAGTTTTAAACTTCTCTAAAATTTACACCGCTCGGCAATACAAACATGCTAGCGTCCGCACTCCAAGCTTCACAAGAATAATCACCAATCTGCTCTGCGTTCCAAGAGTATGAGGCAGACATCGCAGCACCCGTGTTTACAGCGGCACTCTCGACAACCTTAGCCTTGAATCCCATCGTCGGTGCCATCGAAGTCCACGAGTATGTGTATCCGTCGCGCACGATCAAAGATGAAGTTACGCTGATGCCCTGAGTTTGAGTTTTATATTCTCCGCGAATCAATCCACCGTTTATGTAAGTCGTTCCAACAGTATCGACACCGGCAACGCTTTGATTTACTGTACATTTGTATGCCCCACCCTGTTTGATAAATTCTGAGAAAGCCATTTTCTTGCCAGATACTGCAGGTGCCTGAGTCGTTTCGCTCACAGTCGTTGTTGAAGTTTTCTCTGCGCTTTCTGCTGGTACCTGACTATCGTTCGGTTTAAAAATCACCCCAGCCACAACTGCCACCACCACAACAGCAATTGATGCAATTATTTTTGTTTTCATATTCTAATTTTCGCAGAAATAGAGGTGAATGGCAAATGAAATTTTTATGAATTTTTTGTTTGACTTCCCAACTCAATTTGATATATTTAAATTACAAATGCCTTCGGGCCCGCTCATCGCACGGTGCAATGAGAGAAAAAGGAAAGCCGTCAAATCATATTTTTGATGGCTTTTCTAATTTTATTGAATATGTCTATATCTAATATTTCCACCCTTCCCAAAAAGCGCTTAGTATCAATTAATCGAATTTGCGAAATGATTGCACTCGCGGGTTTTCCATCAACCATTCCGACTTGTATGTAATATGGATTCACTTTTGTAGAAGTTGTAAGCGGAACCACTAAACAAACCTGTCTGCTAAAACCACGGAGAATTAAAACTGGCCTTTCGTGATTCTTACCTTTTCCATCTTCTTCAAATCCGATATTTACACCCAACCGACACCACCAAATTTCTCTGATTTTATAGAAAACATTTATGCCGCTGTTAATGTCTTTCTTCGCAACATTCCATTCATCAAATTTTTTCATCTGTGCATTATATATGAAGCAGATAAAATCCTGATAAAGATTCAAATTGCAACACATTGTTTGACGACCTACTCGTTTTCTGACAATATAACAATAGAAACCGAGCCCACCGATTTGCGCCGCAAATCCGCTCGAGTTCCTTCACTCAAAACTGAGGCCAGATATGAAAAATATATCCGATAGTGCTTTCAATGTGCTCATCATCACTTTTTCAGTAATCCTGTTCTTATTGATCGTTATCTCGATAGCGTACCTTATTCGCAACCTGATTCGTGAATATTCACAATCCATAAAGTACATCTTGCTTGAGAAACGGCACACGACTTCACAATCTCTAGAGTGTCGTAGAATGCGCGAACTAAATAGACAGGTTGAACAATACGACAAAATAGTCAGAGCGCTAATGCTTCAATTCGACTGGCCGATGCCTATCGCCAAATCCGTCCTGATGTCTGGCAAGCATACAGACAAAGCGAACAGAAATTTCACCCTCTGCCAATACAAGGATGAAAACGGAGAAATGTGTTGGGCACTCAAACCTGTTGAAATGCGGGTAAATCAGCGACCCGAGATATCTCCACACCCCGCCGCAGGCAACTGCGGTGGGGTTTTATTTTAATGTTTCAGATTTTTGGGGTATCTAGAAATCGCAAACCTCGCCAACGCCCGCACCTGTTCGAAGGTCGGCAAATCGGCGAGCTCGTCGGCGGAAAACCATTTCGCGCTGTGGAGCTCGTCGGCTTGGAGGCGGACAATTTGATTTTCGTCCAAGAGCTTTACATAGAAAAAGTAGCCGATGTGCGGGACGTCGAATCCTTCCCTTTCTAAATCGATGTGAAAAGGCATCGGAATTGGCGTTGCATTGCTGTCACCAGCGAAAGCACTCTCATGAGCCGGCACAACTTCGACATCCAAATTCAACTCTTCCTTCCACTCTCTGACGACGGCCTGATCCGGAGTTTCGTTTTCTTCGATATGCCCTCCGGGTGGAGTCCACTTGTTGAACTTTTTATGATGAGCCAAAAAGACCTTGCCGTCTTTGATTAGATAACCTGCGGAGAATGATTTGTAGGGCATGTGAGGATTATATATTATTTATCAAACGTACACCAATCGCATAAATACCAAACTTCTTAATCCTGTCCTCGTAACCCTCCAAACTGTTATAACTTTTAATTCCACCCTCTAAATCAAGCCCGCTTGAAAGCACATTCTCTGTCCCTTCCGTTTCTAACATCGCCCTAACATCTGCATATTTATGAACGAAAACGACTTCCACAATCATCTGTTCATTCGTAATATTGTTTATAAAGGTAATAGTGTCGCCCTGAGTCATTTCGTCGAAGCGCTTGTCTAATTCATCATCTGGAGTGCGTCCTTCGACCTTTTTTGTACCAGCTAGAATTGCCTTGAATGGTCGATCGTTCAATTCTAAAGCATAATTTGTCATCTAAAAATTGTATCAAAAATCCTCCCCGCCGTCTCCTCCGCCGTCATATCCGAATTATCAATGATTTCCCCGAATTTCGGCGAAGTGATGCCGATGCTGTAGTGATGTGTTATTCTGTCCTTCTCGGCCTCGTTCAATTCTCGTGTTCCCCTATTTGTTAAAGCTTTCTCCAATCGAGGCGCCAGTGTGAAGAAATACTTTTCGCAGTCGAGATCTTTTAATTGCGAATTCATGTACTCATAATTTTTCTGTGAGAGCGGATATGGGATGATGACATTCAGATTCCTTTTTGCAAAGTTTCTAATCGTCGAGACTGCGTTTTCCAAATTCAAGGGCACCGCTTGTTCAATCGGCATCCACTCGATCATTTCATGGAAAGCGTCAATCTCCACCACCGCAGTATTAGGAATTCGACTCGCAAGAAGCTTTGCGATTGTGGATTTGCCTGCGTTGATTGAGCCGTTGAGGAAGAGGAGCATGTTCTTGATGAAGTTTTAGGTGGTTTTAATGAATATATCTATTTAAGTATTATTTAGATATCGTTTCTAAAATTTGTAGCGATCCAATATTCTAAAGATAATGTAATGAATAATATAATAATGGAAATTCCAATAGCCAAGAGTATCCTGTTATAAAATAAATTAAATCTTTCGGCATAGTTCGGGTGTCATTTAGGGAAAGTCTTCCTCCATAACGAATCTCCCAAATTAAATCTGGAATTCTCATTATCATCATGACTATTGCTACTGCCATTACACCAATATTCCAATATCTATACAAGATAATTAGAAAAAGCAAATTCAAAATTAACGCAAATATATTGATGAAAATATCAGTGCGCTTATTTTTAATAATCTCCCCTTTAACAAATTCACTGCCAGTTTTTTCTAAATCACTAATCGCTGTATCAGTAAAAAATCCTCTAACTAAAAATCCAATTAGATTTATACTTATATACAACATGGCGAAAAAATATATGGCTATTATTACTATATTAACTAACATAATTTTTATTACTTTATAACCATTATACTACACGCCCGACTTTCTCCTATTACACTCTTTGCAAAGCATTTGGCAATTTTCTGCAATACTACGTCCTCCGTCGTGCCAAGGATCAATATGATCCGCCTCCATTTCTGCAATAGTAAATTCTTTTTTACATTTTGGACAAATACCTTCCTGCTTTTCAAATGCCTCGCGCTTCATATTTGGAGTGAACGCGCGTATAGACAAATATCTTTCTTGCCGAGTTAAGACATACGGATAAATACCAGATTTCTTTGTGACATCTTCGTCTTGCATCAATTGCTTAATTTCTTTTTCTAATTTTTCCGAGCTTAGTTTTTTATCTTTAAATTCATTGTAAAGTTCGCCCCAATTCACACTCGACATTTCTTTTCGATAATTTGGGAATACATTTCTAACCCAATGAATAACATCCTGAAAATATTTCCATAATTTCTCGGCATTTTTGTCGTGCTGGTGTTTCGCCATGTACTCCTCTATTTTCTCATTATTAATCCAAGACAAAGCAGTTTCCAAGTATTCCTGTCGAATTGGTGATCCTGTTAATAACTGCCCGCCGTCATTAGCCAAAAGATATGCCGCACAATTCGATTTACTAAATTTTAATTTAGCATCAGATAACCATGGGCCAGTATAAACCGCATTTCTTAATTCTTGATCAGTTAATTTTTCTCCCGCAATGTTAATAATTTTAAACCAATCAAGTTTCTCCTTATCATTTCCCTCACAAAAATAAATCATCAACTCATAATTTTTTATTTGATCCTGTTCCTCTTTCGTTAAATTATGAAACATTGCAATTCTTCCATTGAATTCAATTGAGAAATCACCATTTACGAATTGAGCGAGACTAATAGTTCTTTGTTGACCGTCTAGCACCTCAAAATTTCCATCTTCTTTTTTCACCCAGTACATAACGTTTAGAGGAAAACCATTCTTTACAGTTCTAATTACTTCATCACGCTGTTTCCCACTATAAACGAATTCTCGCTGATATTTCGGACGAATATCTAATTTCCCGCCAAATGCAGATACACCTTCTTCGGCGCTGTCTTTGTAATCTTTTAAAACTTCGGACACTTTTATTTTGTGCAGGTCAATTTTCATTTTATTTTGTGTTCAATGCCTCTGGTATAAACTTCTCTTCGATTAGCACCTTAACCAGACTTCTGAGCAGGAAGTTTTCAGAAAAAGTAATTGAGTACGCTCGGCTTTTCTCATCTCCGATTGTTTTAATCATTTTAATATCTTTTAACTTTTTTATCATTCTTGATCTCTTAATATTAGAATCCATGTTCTCTAGAATTGATAAATCACCAGCAGAGATAATCATATCCTCTTTTTTGATTATGACAGATAATGCGTCAAAAATATTTTTATCAATGTATTTCTTTTCCAACGCATCGCTCAAGACTTTCTTAAATAAGTCTGAAACATATTCCACATTACTAATTCTATCAATTTTACCTATTTCTTCTTTGAGTCCAGACAAAACGTAAGTACACCATTTGTTTGTGTCTCCATTATCTGCCTCTGAGAGCATTTGATAGTAGATATTTCTGTCATTACAGAATATCGCTGTTGGGTTCAATATATTACCCTTTTTAATATTGAAGCCGTATTTAATAAGCATCAAAAAAGTTAAGAGTCTAACAACTCTTCCGTTACCATTATCGAATGGATGTATTACTGTAAAATAGTGGTGTGCGACAGCGACTCTCAATAAATGATTCTCCTTATCATCTGCTTCATTTATAAATTTGTACAAACTCTCCATAAAATCATGGACTTGAAGATGATCTGGTGTTTTTATAATCGCACGAGAAATACTGACATTTTCTTTTCGATAATCACCCACAACTTTTGCACCTTCTCTATTTAGCCCATCCACCACGATTTTGTGAATCTCTAGCAATAAACCTTTATCTATTACCTTATCGTCAGTCATGAATTCATTTATGAAACTGATCGCTTTGTTGATATTTAATATCTCTGCGAGACTTTCGTCCTTTTTTGGATTGGCGTCTTCAATAATCTTCTCAACAAATTCAGAAATGGTTGTATGGTTTCCCTCGATTCGGGCAGAACCTATACTTTCAAGAAATTGAAAAACATTTTTAATTTCAAAAAACACGTGGGGTGGTGTAGTGCCACGTAATTCTCTCTTTCTTAATGCTTCGAGGTCGATGATTATATTTGCAAGCTCACTACCCCACTCTGGTTTGGGTACTTTTAAATCTATTTGTGATATATCTCTGAGTGTTTTTGACATGTATCAATGCTACAACAAATAGCCTTTAAATACAAGATATTATTCTATAATAACTATATAATCATGTATCATTTTTCAAAACAACAAATATCATTCTTTACGAGAAAATTAATACCTGCTATCCGATCCCGCCTCCAATTATTTCTGTAGTTTTTTGCTTTTAATCAAGATACGAGTAAAAAGAGCCTTACCCAGCAATACTGGCCCAACATATTTCTTATGCTGCTCATCAACATATGTCGGCACTCCTTGTATAAAGGCGTCATCATTTTCCCTCTTATCATCATATATTCCCAAAATTTCAAATTGATCTGGATTATATTTATCAAGAAAAGTTATAGGAACACCCATAATACCAGCATAGTCTTGCGGTATCTGGGTAATTTTTGAAACCTCAATAGCGTTGTAATTATCGTATTTAATGTAATCTTTTGCCAAATATTTTTTATAAAAAATTAGCGGTTCGTGACGTTTTGAGATGTCGAGATTCGTAAACCAACAAGTATTGCCCATTTTTGCATATTTTTTACCATCTTCACCAATAATAATATTCTTTTGGTCATAGTTATCTGGGACTTGATAAGATTTGGCTCCATTATTATAACCAAGCCAGCATTTATTATTTTTTATTAATTTAAAGATAAAATTATATTTAATTGCATTTAAGCTACCGATAATTAGAAACTTCTTATCATATTCTACTAACTGAGACACATATTCTCTAAACAAAGAAAACGGAGGATTTGTAACAACAATGTCAGCTTGTTTCAACAATTCAATACTTTCAGGACTTCTGAAATCTCCATCGCCTTCCATTGGCGACCATTCATTATTTTTATTAGCTTTCAACTGTTCTGCAATATCTCTCAAATCAAATGCGCCATCTTTATCCAAATCTTTAACTTCATTAATAATAAATTTATTTGCGTTCATCTTTGGTCTTCCTTTTGTTTGTTTCAAAGTTTTATCATTTCCGAAAAGACCGAGCTGTGTGTTAGCAATCGGAGATGGTTTGTAACTTGTTGCAATCAAACGTTTTAAACCAAGTGCATTAAAATTTGATGCGAAATATTTGAAAAAGTTGCTTTCGAAAGGGTCGTCGCAATTACAATAGACGACCTTGCCCTTAAACTGCTCTTTGTAATGCTTCATTTCCTTCTCAATATCAATTAACTGAGTATAGAACTCGTCTTTTTTGGCTTTATTGGCTTTATGTAGATTACTGTTCTTATTTTTCTCCGCCATATAATTATCTTCAAGATACCACAAATATTGAAAAATTTGAAGGGTAGAATATAAAAGCGAACAGGACATACGAAATGTCCTGTTCAGGTCTAGTGAAAATATTATATCACCTCTACTACACACGGCAAACCAGCAACAACCTTAACCATAATCCACCATAGTTAAACTTCCCGCAGTAACTTTAACTATAAAAACCTAAAACCCCCTCTCCTCCCCCCCCTCCTTCATCACCACAAACTCTATCCCATGCCGCGCGAGCACTGTTTCGGGAGCTTTGTGGACGGCACCGATGCGGTCGGGTTGCAACATTCCGTCGTGAATTGGGAAAGCTTTCTGTGGATGAAGAAGAATTGCGTAACGAATCGCGTCGGCAATGCGACACCATGGGCCAGAGACAGGCAAAGCCAGGATCGGACCCATAAGAAAAGCCCGGGGTGTCGTTCCCGGGCTCAGACGCGATGTCCAAAGATTCAATTTTTTCGCGAGCTCTGGCTATTGAGCCCGCGCCAAACGATTGACGTAGACGCTCACATTTAATGCGTTGAACGCAGCGAGAGCATCTTTGACTGCATTGGTAGCTGGATCCAATCTCTCCTGCATATCCCAATTGATGTGAATGACCTGACAAGGTTCACGAGTTTCTGAATCGAGGCATACACTTTCAACAACCCCAACTGCGGCGCGAATCTGATTTTGCTCAATCAACCTCGCGATCTCATTCTGAACGGCTCCTGCAATATTCGAATCGAAACCATACAATTGTATATGGAAAGATGACGTTTTCATTCTTACCCTTCTTGTTTGATGTGATGGTATGTGGTGAACAAAGCTAGTCACAGACTATAGCAAAATCACTCGACAGTCAATTAGCCTTCATTAACCAAAAAATTTTGTTGCCCGACAGGGACTCGAACCCCAATTAACGGTTCCAGAAACCGTCGTCCTACCTTTAGACGATCGGGCAATGTAAATCTGAATGCGGTTACTTTATCACAGTTTATGCGGTTTGACAAAAAGATTTGGTGGAATATAATTGTGGTGTTGACTTTGGCATTCTGCGCAAAGCAGGACAGTCCGGCTGAGAAATCCCACCTAATGGTGGGATTTCGTTTTTATTTCCCCTTCATTTTTAAATACGCAAACCCTCCATAAATTCCGCCGATAGAACCAAGCTCCGCGATTTTCAAATCCGGCAAGGTTGGGTGAACTTTCATCAGAATCGCCAATTTTTTGGAGATTCGTTCCGCGCTGAAATCTCGAGACATAGATCCGCCGAGCACTACCACCTCTGGCGACCAATGCAGAATTGAATTGTATACACCGACCGCAGTGTTGGTCTCGATCACTTCCCAAGCATCGGTTTGTGCCACCTTTTTTGGTGCCATTCCAAATTTTTTCTCTACCGCTGTGCCAGAACATAAATCTTCAAAAGTCGCACCTGTCTCGTTATTCAAAATCTGATGTCCAGGTTCGAATCCAAATTTATTATGTTCAAATTCCCCGTTCACGATTTTCACACCACCAATACCAGTACTGATTGTCATGTAGACAACATTTTTATAACCACGGCCTGCGCCAGCAACTGCTTCACCCAAACCAACAATCGCTGTATCGTTTTCGATGAGTACCTCGGTATTGAGTGCCCTCTCCAATTTTTCTTTCAACGGAATTTTTTCCCAGTCGCCGAGATGTGGAGATTTCACAATCATTGAGTGTTGTTCATTCAACACACCCGCAATTCCGATCGCCACTGCACGAATTGGTCCACCATTTGCCATTCGCAAAATAGTTTCAATCAGTAATTGAATTCCGTCAGCCGGTCTTTTAGGAGTTGGTTCAATAATCGGTTCGTCAAATTTCACCAAATCGTCAGATCGAGCGATTCTCATTTGTGTTCCACCAATGTCACATGCAAAGTACATATAAATATTATATCACTTTTTAAAAATCTCTTTTCCAAATTCCCAAAATTCTGGATGTTCATTTTTCTTCATCCAATACCACCACTCTGCTCCCCACAAATATTGTTTTTCAAATCGCGTATTTTCCGCATACTTCAAAATTTCTCCCATTTTTTTCAAATCCATTCTATCGAGCTGTGTTTCAATTGGAACCTCCGCGACTGATTTAATTAACCAAGGCTCGAGCGATAATTCAATGAGAAAAGTCTCCTTCTTGCCGAGCAACAACTGCATTAAATTTGCTTTGGCACGATAGAATGCAGATGGCAAAAGAGTTTTAAATCTTCCTAACTCCGGATTCCAGAAATATAAATAGACCGAAGTTCCAAACGCATCACCCCTCTTGTATGGACCAAACCATGTACCCAAATTTCCGCTGTCGGTTATCAACACTTTTCTTGAAGGATCCAATTCACGCACCAAAGCAATTTCTTTATCCAAAAATTCTACATCCAAATTTCCACAATGTTCATTCGCAAAAGCATTCAGGAATGGCTCATTTTCAACTTGCCAATATTTTATGGCATCATATTTTTTGTATCGATTCACCACAATCTCCAAATACTCGAGAACCTCCTCCTGCCATTGCGAGTCATTAAATCTCTCTGCCCATTCCGGAATGTGACATTCTGGCCATCTAGGCAATCTTCGCCCGACACCAAAAATGACTTCGGCCCCGCGCTTTTGGGCTTCAATAATTTGGAAGTCCATTTCCTCGAAATTATATTTATCTTTTTCTGGTTCAATAATTGGCCAGTGCGCAGATAGTCGCAAATGACGTACCCCGAGATCATCTAGAATCGCGAGATAGACTTCTTTCCAATCCAAATTAATTTCGCGCGCGTACGGAACGTTGAATGACATGCCGTAAATTATTTTTTCTGGAACACTTTTTTTAGACAAAATCATCATAATCACAATCAAAAGAACAATCGCGCCGATGAAAACTTTCAAAAATGTTTTGAGAATTTTTTTAATCATGTTCTATACAAATACAAAAAACAATCCTGCCGCAATTATCGCCGCGGCGATTCCTTTGTGAACAATTTCCAATATTCCGCCATTTTCACCAAAATGTACATGCGTAATTCGACCGAACAACGCAGAGAAGATAATCAGGAACAAAAATTGCACGCCTCCAATCGCCTGAACTATTGCAACACTTCCCAACTGTACCGCCTTCAATGTCATGATGCTCGCCAATCCCGCCATCATTTTGATTCCCAAAACATACGCGCTGGCTTTGGGTTTCGATACAACTCTATTTTGAAGCTTTCTGAAGATTCGGCGACGATACATAGGCAGAGAGATCACCAATAGTGCCGCGACAACCAATCCAATTCGAGTATATAGAAATCCTGAATCAAAATTCGTCAAATCAAAAATGTGTTTTGTTAAAGCATAATATGCCGCGAAAGCAAAACCGGACAACAACGTGTGAAGAATTAAAACTTTATCAAATTTGAGATGAGAAACTAAAACAGTACCGAGGGCTAGCAAGAAAAAACCAATCAGCTTGTCTTCTGAAAAACTATCGTGCAAAAATAGATACTCAAACAAAATTGTTCCAATCGCTGCGATTGACGTCACAACAGGCACAGCATCGGATGCGTCTGTTTTCGAAAAAGCTTCATACAAATTCACGAGTGCGATGAACATTAAAAACCCAGACAACAAACACAGACCGATTAGCACAATGTCTGGCCTCACCAAATTATCAAACGAAGGTATCGCGATTCCACGAGGCAACTTGACCCAATCAAAAAAGAACACGCCGACCGAAAGAGACGATAGAATTGAAACATAAAATGCATATGAGAACGGATGCAAAACCGTTTTCGAAGTCACAACGTATTTATCAAGGATCGCAACAACTGCGTTGATGATTTGTGCACCAATTGCGAGTAGTAACCAGATTTCCATTCCTCTATTCTATCGTTAAAGCGTTGCTTTCACAAATAGTTTTATATACATATGCAGATTCTCGTGGAATTCTTTTTAAAGTTTTCGGCTCGATGTGCACCATTCCAAATTCTTGAGTGTATCCGGCGGCCCATTCAAAATTGTCAGCGAATGACCAATACATAAATCCACGCAAATCCAAGCCTTTTTGTAATGCATTATGTGCCCACAAGACGAGCCCCCTGATGTATTTGGGGCGCATGCTGTCAGCGCGATCTGCGATGCCCGCCTCTGTGACGTACACAGGTTTTTTGTATCGCTTGAGGTCGATTAGGACGTGATAGAGGCCACTAGGGTCAAAATCCCAGCCGAAATCATTTTTTGGAAGCCCCAGCGAGCGACCGAGATGTGAGTGGAAATAATAATTGAGACCGATGTGATCACATTTTTTGTGCACAGCATTCAAGAATCTGCGATTCCAAAACCATCTCATGAATTTCGCTGCGACCCAGTTCCACGGCTTCCAATCCGAAGAAAAATGCATGTTGTTTTTAACGACGCCGAGATTGATTTGCGGAATTTCTTTTTTGATTTTTGAGTACGCAAGATTGTGCGAACGAATCAAATTTTTGATAACACGCAAAAATGCAAAATAATTTTTCTTGAAGGGTGGCCACTGCCCGTTTCTATAACCGTTGCTCGAAAAAACCATCGGTTCGTTCATGGTGTCGAACATATCAGCGTATTCATGCAAATGTTTTGTGACAAATTGTGCGTAACGCGCGAAAATTTCTGACGACCGTCGATTTGCAAAACCTCCCATGTCAGAAAACCAAACAGGAATTGTGAAATGCCACAATGTCACCATCGATTTCAAACCTCGCTCGTGCATTGCGGTGAGGACTTTTTTGTAGTGTTCGATTTCGGCGAGATCGAATTTCCCTTCTTCAGGTTCTATGCGAGACCATTCAATAGAGATTCGGTGGGCGTTGTGCCCGAGCGATTTTGCTAAATCAAAATCCTCTGCATAGCGATTGTAGTGATCTGTCGATTCGCCAGCTGATGGGACTTTACCTAATCTGGATGCCTCTGCCCAATCATTGTTGTAAATTCCTCCCTCCACCTGATATGAAGCGCTGGCCGCGCCCCATAGAAAATTTTCTGGAAATTTTAGAATTTGTTTCATGGGAATATTATAACAAAATAAAACTTGCACAAATTTGAGTAATAAAAAAAGCTGCATTAGGGGCAGCTTCCCATCGTTTTCATGCGGTTCGAGGACGGACAGCCACACAGTCTTGCGGTGGTCTTCCGTCGAACACGAATTCGCAAGGTTGTGTCTCTCCAGTTTTTTGTCTGGACTCGACTTGTTCCAGCACATCATCGAACCTGGTTCGTTCTCCCGGTCGTGCACAACGTGCGAACAGAGCGGGCCAACGTTTACCGTGCTCGTTAGTCATCTTGAATCACCTTCCTCTCGTGTTATAAGTTGTTCTCCTTGCAAAACTTTACACAAAGCCCCATAATAATGCAACCCTATTTCTTCCCCAAAATCACTTTCATAAATTCACTAAACAACGGGTGCGGCGACAATGGTCGTGCCAAAAATTCTGGGTGAAATTGTGTACCGAGCATGAATGGATGTTTTGATTTTGGAAGTTCGGCAATTTCCATCAACTTTCCATCAGGTGAAGTTCCAGAAAAAACCAAACCCGCGTCGACTAACTGATCGATGAAATTCGGATTAACTTCATATCGATGACGATGTCTCTCAACAATTTCCGCTGTGCCATATGCAGACCGTGCGATAGTTCCCTCTTTCAATTTACAAACATATGAACCGAGGCGCATAGATCCGCCGTAATCTTTGTCTTCCAATTTCTTTTTCTGGTCTGGCATAATGTCGATGACATTTTCTGCATGATCAGGACGAATTTCTGCAGTATGCGCATCAATTCCCAAAACATTTCTGGCATATTCAATCACCAACAATTGCATTCCATAACACAAACCAAAATACGGAATCTTATTTTCTCGGGCAAATTTTATGACAGCAATTTTTCCTTCAATTCCCTTTTCACCGAATCCTCCTGGGACAATGATTCCGTCGAAGTCTTTCAGTTCTTTGACCTTCGCAGGATTTTCATCATAGACTTTTGAATTTATCCAAGTCAATTCCGGTTTCGCACCGAATTTGTACGCAGAATATTTTATGGCTTCAATGACAGAATAGTACGAGTCGGCCAAAACAAAATCTCCTGTATCAAAATATTTTCCGACCACAGCGATTTTGACTTTCTTTTCTGCAGTCTGTCTACTCTTTACGAAAGCTCGCCACTTTTTCAAATCTGGTTTTCTATGGGTCAGCCCGAGCGCACGCGTAATCATTTTCCCGATCTCATCTTTTTCAAAGTTCAACGGCACATCATAGATACTGTCGATGTCGGGCGCAGAGATAACATTTTCCTTCAAAATATTACAGGTGTTTGCTAATTTTTCTTTTCGTTTATCATCGAGCGCAATTTCACTTCTGGCAACGATGAAGTCAGCATTAATCCCGTACGAATTCAATTGTCGTGCGGCATTTTGTGTCGGTCGAGTTTTCATTTCTCCTAATTTTCCTGGCACCGGCAAATATGAAACCATAATAAACAAGACATCTTGCGGATATTTCAGTTTAAGAACGCGAGCGGCTTCCATAAAAAGAGCGTTTTGATAGTCACCAATAGTTCCTCCAATTTCAATCAGCGTAATATCAGACCCTTCGATCGCGCCGATCTTTTTGTAACGTGCGAGAATTTCATCGCGAATGTCTGGGATAGCTTCAATACATTTTCCGCCGTATCCAAGACTGCGCTCTTTGTCGATGACATGTTTATAAATCATTCCGCTCGTCATGTAATTTTGCGGAGCTAAATCCTGATTTAAAAATCGCTCGTAGTTTCCCATATCCTGATCTGTCTCGAGTCCAGAATTCATGACGAAAACTTCACCATGCTCTGTCGGATTCATCGTACCAGCGTCCACATTTAAATAAGGATCAACCTTTGCGAGGTTGACCTGATATCCCATAGACTGCAAAATTGTTCCTATTGAAGCTGTTGTAATTCCCTTTCCGACTCCCGACATCACTCCACCCGCCACGAAAATATATTTATGATTTTTCTTTCTGCGCGCTGCCATGTTATTTTTTAATGTATCTATTAATTGCTAACAAACTCGACAAAGAACCAACGATAATTCCCGAAAGGAAAACGATGACAAACAATTCTCCAAAATTGGACAAATAATATTTGAAGACATTCATGTCAAAAAATATTGGAGCGATTTTTGGTCCAACCCAATATGTAATCGGATATAGGATTATGAGGACAAATATTGCAGAGACAATTCCATACATTGCTCCTGTGACCATGAATGGTCCGCTAATGTACGAATTGTCAGCACCAACGAGATTCATCACCTTTATTTCATCTCGAGAAATAAACATTGCGAGACGAATTGTGTTCAAGGTAATCAAAATAGAGAGCAATATGAACACAAAAGTAATCATTGCGCCGAATTTTTCTCCTGCCTTAATTATTGTATTCAACCTATCAATTGCAATTTTCTTTTTAGCGTAATTGACATTGTCGACAATTGAATCTGGACTGTCTGTTCTATAATTTTGTTCGAGGAAGTTTTGAATGCTTTCATAATGATCAGGATTTTTTGCACGCACATTCAAAGTTGCACCAAATGGATTTTCAGAAAGCTCGTCTAATGCTGAAAGTATTTTTTGATCATCAGCGTGTCGCTCACGATAATTCTTTAACACATTTTCTTTGCTGATGTATTCGACTGACTCAACCTCTGGTAGCGCCTGCAAAGATTTCTGCAATAGCAAAGCATCATCTTCAAATGCTGTTGGATACAAATTAACATTCACATCTACTTTTTCTTTCAAACCTTGCAAAGTATTGTCGAGCAACGCGCTTGTGAAAATCACAGACGAAATGATGAGGAGTGTGACAGACATAACGAGCACTGCAGAGAGCGACACAACTCCATTTCTCCAAAAATTCACAAACCCTGTTCGCAATATTCTTTTAAAGTTTATCCAAATCATTTTTATATTATACTAGATTTAATTATTTTTTTCGTCTTTAATAATGCGACCATTTTCCATCGTAATTACTCGACTTCCTAGTTCGGCAACAACACCAGTGTTATGTGTAGTTAGAATAACAGTCGTGCCCAAATCATTGATTTTCTTCAGGATTTGAACAATTTCATAAGTGTTCACAGGATCTAGATTTCCTGTTGGCTCATCGGCAATAATGACGTCCGGCTGATTAACAATTGCGCGAGCAATCGCAACCCTCTGCTGTTCTCCACCTGATAATTCATGCGGGAAGTTTGCGTGTTTCCCCTCCAATCCAACCAATTGCAAAACGTGCGGTACATCTGCTGCGATTTCAGAATCGTGTCTACCAGCTACCTCCATGGCAAAAGCAATATTCTCGTAAACTGTTTTATTCGGTAACAATCTAAAATCCTGAAATATTGTTCCAATTTTTCTGCGCAACTTTTTAACTTCTCTCTTTTTCAGTTTATGAATTTCTCGAGATTCAAAATACACGGACCCAGTAGTTGGTTGTTCCTCTGCCAAAATTAATTTTATTAAAGTAGTTTTCCCCGCACCAGAGTGACCAACAATAGAGACGAATTCTTTGGGAGCAATTTTCAGACTAATGTCCTCCAAAGCCTTGGTGTTGTCACTATAAATTTTTGTTACGAGGTCAAAGTAAATCATTTCCTCTCTATTTTTTCATAGATTCTATGAAGATGTCAATTTCTCCAGCCAGTACACCATTAATATCTGAAGTTTCAACCTTGGTTCGATGATCTTTGACCAGTTTGTACGGATGCATTACGTATGAGCGGATTTGGCTTCCCCATTCTGCGCTGGTGGTTTTGGAGATAGACATACCAGATTGATGGGCTTCCTCCTCTGATTTTCGCAATGCGAATAATTTTCCTTTCAAAATTTCCAAAGCTTTTTCTTTGTTTTGTGCCTGACTACGTTCGTTACTTACGAATGCCGAAAGTTTTGTGGCTTTGTGGATGACGCGAACTGCAGTTTCTCTTTTGTTGACGTTTTGTCCACCTGGGCCGGATGCCTTGGTGAACTCAACTTCAATCTCATCTGGCGAAATTTTTATGGAGTCATCAGATTTATCGAATTGAGGGACAACTTCGACCATAGAGAATGAAGTTTGCCTCTTGGCCGCCGCATTGAAAGGAGAAATTCTCACCAGTCGGTGAACGCCAGATTCGTGTTTCAAATTTCCGTAGGCATTTTTGCCAACGATTTCAAATGTCGCCGTTCGATATCCACCATTATCATTTTTGTTTTCATACAAAAAATTAATCAAATAGTTGTGCTTCTCTGCATATTTGGAATACATATTCAAAAGAATCGCCGACCAGTCCTCGGCATCGTCACCTCCAACTCCAGAAAAAATCGTCACGACAGCGTTACCTTTGTCGTATTTTCCTATACCCTCGAGTGAATCTTTCAAATCCTGCATTTCGCGAATTTTTGATTGTGCCAAATTTTTATCATTCCAAAAATCTGCCTGCATCATGGCGTTTTCGATTTCAGAGATTTTCTTTTGAATTTCGTCTTTATTCATCTTGGAGCCAATAACCGGGATTGAACCGGTGACCTCGCCCTTACCAAGGACGTGCTCTACCAACTGAGCTATATTGGCAATTATCAAACTATTCTATCAGGAAATGAGGAAGTAAAAAAGCGGTCCCTTTCGAGACCGCTTTTCTTGGGCCGTTGATCAACCATGCTTCGTCAATTCAGCCCCTTTACCACCCCGCAGGCCGATTCGACCCGTGGAATCACGATTTCTCCTGACAATGTCATCCAAATCAGGATGGGGAACGACGGGCATTCCTGGCCCCTGGAAAATTTCCGCCCCGGTCGTGGGGTCGGTCCTGAGGAATTTCGGCCCGGCCACCGTGACACACCCGGATCTTTTACCACTCGGCTTTTTCATCTGTACTAACCTCCACCTCTCGTCATCACACACCATGTGCAACATACGAAAGTCTGCAAAATACTTTACCACATAATTATATTAAATCAACTTTTTCCACAATTCAGAGCCACCTCGCAGAATCGAACTGCGGACCTACGCGCTACGAGTGCGTTGCTCTGCCAACTGAGCTAAGGTGGCTTGGGCTTTCAAAATTCCTAAAAACAAGTATATTGTAGCTATGAATGACATTGAAATGCAATACCCCATCAGAATCAACAAATATCTGCATGCGCAAAATATCTGTTCTCGTAGAAAGGCGGATGAATTAATCGAGCAAGGAAAAATTAAAGTAAACGGCGTGGTCGCTGTGCTCGGGCAGAAAATCAACGAGGGCGACAAAGTGGAGTTGACTGAAGAAGTTAAAAAGATGCCGATGAATTACGAATATTTCATTTTCTACAAACCGCGCGGAGTTGTCTCACACAGCCCTCAGCTCGGCGAAAAAAGCGTCGATGATTTTTTCAATCCATCGAAAAAACTTTCGCATGTTGGGAGACTCGATAAAGATTCAGAGGGTCTGATGCTAATGACCAACGACGGACGAATCGTAGACAAAATGTTGAATCCAGAAAACGAGCACGAGAAAGAATATTTAGTCAAAGTCGACAAAGAAATCAAAGAGTCTTTTAAGGCCAAGATGGAGCGCGGTGTGCAAATCGAAGATTACAAAACTCGTCCTTGTCAGGTGAAAATTACCGGCGACCGTTCCTTCAAAATAATTTTAACCGAAGGCAAGAAGCACCAAATTCGCCGAATGTGTGCGGCGTTTGGTTACACTGTCATGGACCTAAAACGAATTCGAATGATGAACCTGAAACTGGCCGGCCTATTTCCAGGTCAGAGTCGCGCAATTAAAATGGACGAGAAAGTTGAATTACTAAAGTCAGTAGGGCTAATGTAATCTAAATTAATTCAAAGTGAAATTAAATTTAATTAAGATATTCTGATCAACTCCTGTGAACTTGAAATTGAATGGTTTTGAATCAAGTAAAAATTCTCCGCTATATTTTTCTGCTTTGTCAGCCATAAATGAAATTTGCTGGGTTGCACCCTTCACGGTTAGATCACCAACTACTACAGCTCGACTCTCTCTCGTATCTACACTTTTCAAAACAAATTTAGATTGTGGGAATTGTTCACAACTAAAGAAATCGTCTGTGCAAAGATGCTGATCCAATTTTTCTATGCCAGTTGAAATCGATTTCATTTCGAAAATTATTTCTGATCCAGAAATTGTGGATGTGGCAAATACTCCTTCGTGCTTTTTTCCTGCTGGACCAAATCCTGTGAAAGTTAACTCTGCAGTTTTTAATGTTGGTGTAGAAGTCGCCACCTGTTCTGTTGATGATACTATTGTTGCCCTCTCAACATTTGTTGGAGTAGATCGATAATTGATAACTACATATACAACTGCGGCTATTAAAATGACTCCACCAATTATTTTTTTCTTGTTCATAGTCCGAAAATTATATCACGTTTGGGAAATAAAAAAGCCCCGGGTTGTCAGCCCGAAGCTTTTGCTGAGATGATGTCGGTCAGGACATCACCTCTTTGTTGGTGAGCATACCGTGGCGATGCTCGGGTGAACTCGTGGGTCGCAAATTGACCCCAGAGATCAAGCCGAGTCCTGCGACGAGGCAGATCACCCCAGTGGTGAGCCCGGCTCCCCAGACCCAACCCTGATATCCTTCAGGGACATAGCAACCCCCGACCAGAATCGTGGTCGCCAATGCGGATCCGAGTACGATAGTTGCTCCTCCAGCCTTGCTGCACAGGGCAACAAGGGTCAGAAGCGCCAATCCCATAACGACGAACCCGCAGCTTCCGAGCTGCGTATCGATGGGCAACTTGCTCTCGACAAACAGGACGGCGGCCGCCCCAATGAACGCAACAATGACGTTTTTCATGACGCCTTTCCGAGGGTTTAACCCCTCTTTTTTCGTTTTTTGATAACTGAAGGAACCTTTGTATATTATCACACTTCAATCTGCCTGTCAACCCTCAACATTTCCTAACATAATACTACCATCAAATCACCATTTGTCTAAAGAAAAAGGGCCCATATCAAAGCTATGCGGGCCCTCTTGCGTTATTCTACTTTTTTATCCAATTCTTCTTTGACACTTTGATGGATTTCTTTGATTTCTGTGCCAAATCTCTCAAGTCTTTTTAAGATTTTGGATCTTCTCCTCTCTTCAATCTCGTGTAACAATTCCAATCTTGTTACCCGTCTTTCCAACTCTTCAATTCTCGACTCTATATCCATTCTTCCTCCTTTTGTTGTTATTTTATTCTGGGTTCTCTCGCTACAATGTACTTCTGCAAAATCATCTGCCTCGACACTATCATTTTAGTGAAATTTGTAAAGCAATTAGAAAGGGCCCGCATACGCAAGCGTAGCGAGCCCATTTCGAGTCATCAGGATTTAATTCCTGGGACAATTATCCGCGATCAACTCGCTTCTATTGTTGTATAACTCTACTTGACCATTATTCCGAATGGTCCACGAAGTTGCTCTTCTTTCGAAGTCCAAATTTCGTGTCTGACCAATTTCGCAATTGGCCCTCTCTTTTCGGATTAAATTTCTTCTTTCCGAATTTTGATTCTCATCATCTTTTTCGCTTGTACTAACCATTTTCTGTATTTTCCTTTTGTTTGCCTGCCAACTATCAAACCTGATAAATTCATACGACTACGAGCCGACTTCATTATCATTAAATAAATCAACAGGTCCTTTACGAATATAGCAAACTTGCACAAAAAAATCTACCTCTCCACCTTATTATCAAAAATCGCTTGTGCTTGTTGCATCGCATCTACTTCTCCCAATTCCCCTTTTCTGTACATCTCTTCAATTGCATTCACTCGATTAAATTCGGAATCATTATTACCATAAGTACCAAGTTGCTGTCTCACATATCCAAAAAAATTCAAAACCTCTTCTTTAACGATTGATTTTTCTAAGGTTTCAATGCTCATGTCAATATTATATCAAACTCGCTTTCTTTACCATAATTTTCTTGCCAAAGAATTTTCCACCCAGAATGCGGAATTTTTCAGTCAGATCAGTTGAATAGAAAGTAACATTCCCTCCCCTGGTTAATCTGCCATCGTATTCTGGATGTCGCTTCAAATAATTTTGAAGTTTTCCGGGAATTATTTTTTCTTCCGAAACAATTGCGATTTTCTTGCCAACAATTTTTCGAATCAATTTCTCTAGGAAACCATAATGAGTGCAACCCAGAATCAATGTATCAATTTTCTTATCAAGCAGCGGTTTGAGATATTGCACTAAAATAATTTCAGTTGCCTTTTGATGTTTTTCGAGAGCTTCAACAATTGGGACGAGGAGAGGTGCCGATTTCTGAAAAACTTGCACACCCTTCTTTTCTTTTTTTAGTTGCACCTCAAATGCCCGCGAACGAACAGTGGCCTCAGTAGCGATTACACCAATCCGATTGTTTTTAGTAACTTCAACAGCGGTCTCTGAAGCTGGCTTCAAAACTCCGAGAACATTTTTCCCTGGATATTTCGCTGGCAAATATTCTTGTTGAATTTTGCGTAGGGCTTCAGCAGAAACAGTATTGCACGCAAAGATAATTAATTCACAACCTTGTGCAAAGAGAAAATCGACCGCCTGTTTCGTGAATTCATAGATGGTTTCTTGTGAGCGAGTGCCGTAGGGCGTGCGGGCTGTGTCCCCCAAATATATATAGTCGTATTCAGGCGTTTTATTCACAATTCCGCGTAGAATACTGATTCCACCGAAGCCAGAGTCGAAGATGCCTATTTTTCCTTTATTCATGAGATAATACTAACAAATCTTAGTAAGAATATTAAATACAGACACTTTCAAATGACTCCTTTATTTCAAAAGACTGTACTATCTTGTCTTGTAATGTTATTTCTTCTTGTGTAACATCACAATCTTGCAATGTACTAATTACAACCAGTTTTTCATCTGCGGTTATAAAAATATAGTCACTTACAGAAGCACACATATCTCCGGTTGAGAATTTAGTATATTTGAAACCCTTGTTAAAAAAATCTACGTTGAAATTTGTCTTATTTATCTTGTCAGACTTACACATATCACCATAAAATTCATCAAACCAAATATTTTTTTCTGAAAGATACTTAAAATTACCAACATCCACACCGACATGAAAACGGTAATCTTCCGGCTTATATACTGATACGACCAAACTGTCGAGTTCAACAAATTTAATCTTGTCTGCAGAAACATTTTTATCAAACTCAAAAAGAGTTAGCTCATTAGGGTATCTAAAAGAAAAATTATAATAATCACTTTGATAAGTATTCCAATTAGACTGATCACTCTCTTTTATAAAAGTAAAGTTATCTTTGTTTATATGACTCAAACAATCATATTGCAGCTCTTTATTTGAAATGGTTTTGCATATACTAGGATTTTCCTGAGCTAAAATTTTATATACTTCGCTTTGACACGAATATTTTGGCCGATATTTTTCGTTCTCAACAATGTTGTCGCAAATAGAAATATCTTTATGTTTCAAAGCCAAGCCACCATAGCAACTTGCCCTCGTTCCATCAGAAGAATCCGTTGGCAAAGTGCTACATTTTTGCAAATCATCTCTCTGTACTGCAACTTTTGAAATACAATTACTCATGAAAAATTCCCTTGACTGTTCTGAGCGAAAATCATTTTGAAGATTACAAAGTTCGTAATCAGCAAACTTAAGGGCTTCGTCTTCAATACAATTCGCAATAGAATACTCCCTGTAATATTCCCCATCATTTTGCTCCTGACAGAAAGAGATGATTGTAGATGTAGAATTATTTTTATTTATAATATCTTGACTGGATGTAGTACTTTCGATAGAAACTTCAGAATCAATTTTATCTTCTCCAAAAAACATAGAACCAATAATTAAAAGAATAGTAAGCACGAGAGAAAAAATTGCCATTTTTAATTTTCTCTCAATAAATTTGACGAGAAAATCATAAATCCTAAAAGTAATTTCGAATAGTCTTAGCATTAAATAATTAATTATTGAGTAAATACAATATCAATAATACCACAACATATTTATTAAAAGGTTAAATAAACAATAAAAAAGCCCTACCACAAAGTCGTGGTTAGAGCTGGTAAACAAAAAGCTTCTCCTCGGCAATCTCAACTGTTGCCAAAAATATTCCATTCCGAACGTGCATCGATTCTGGAGAGCCAACCACTATTCCAGGAAATCCAGGAATGTCGATTCCTGCCTCTCGATTGTCGCGAATTGAAATCAGTGCTGTGATTTCAGCGGTTTGTATGGCCACTTCAAGATCTGATGCAATTTTGATTTTCATCGCCTCATCTCCTTGATGGTTGTATTGTTCAGGGCTTTTCATATAATATATTAACTATTAAGACTTGTCAAATGCTTGGCTGTTTCCCGCATTACCTTTCGCAAAGAATTTTCATCACTAGTGAAATGAATCGTCTGCCCATCTGGTAGTTGTTCGCTGAAAATATCTTCACTAGCCCCGGGTTGATGAATTGATGAGCCAAAATCAATTACCCAAGGATTTCCTTCTCTATCAACCATAATATTACCGGCGTGTAGATCTCGATGATAATATCCATCATTATTAAAATCTTCAATAAATTTTTCCAATTTTCCAAAGAAGACATCCATATCAAAATTATCAGGCAAACTCGCCTCTCCATTAAAAATCTGTCTCAAGCTATTTCCATCAACCTTATCCATGAAGAAAAAGTCTAGGCCCGTTTCTGGATCTGATACGCTACTCAACACCCGAGGAATTTGGACACGATCTGCACGGCTCATTCTAGAAACCATACTCTGAAAATCGAACTCGTGATCAAATGAGTAGTTATTCTGAACAGTTCTATGCTCTGGCTTTTTTATAATTTTAATACAACAAGGGTGAATGTGCCCAACAGAAAAAACTTTTGCCAAATTTCCCTCACCAAGTTTTTCATGTTCGTTACTGTCATAATCCTCAGATAAAAGATTCTCTACCATTTTCAACATCAACTTATAATGATGCTCAACCATCTGCTCGAAATGAGCTTTTTTCTCTGTCCAACCAGCTAAAAAATCAGAATTTTCCATATAAGAATTATATCATTAATATAATTGCGCGTGGCTACCTATATTCATCAAAACAATGCCTCCCTCAACTTCCTCATAATGAACTCTAATGTCGCTGGTGACGTTAAAACTTCGGGTTCCAATAAATTTACCAGTTAGTGCGTGATTATTTAAAGAATAATGAAATTGATCGTTTTGAAAAATCATAAATTTGAGTTTAAATTTATTTTGTATTGCTTTTGGCTGCTTATCAAAAGACTTGATAAATTTTTTGTGAAATCTGATTTGCATTAGCTATATTTTTAAAGCCTTAAACAAATCGTCCGCATTGTTATATATTTTTGAAAGATTTTTTCCCTTCTTTATATCATTCTTTATCTGCAAAAATTCTTTCTTTGTTTTTTCATTAAACTCTGGAGCAACGCTCAAAACCACTCGACGCTCGTCGACAAATTTCTTGAGTGTGGCATTTATGACAACGCTCAACGATAGTCCGAGCTCGTTTGCCAATGCAGATGCACGATCTTTAATATCCTTATCTAATTTAACACTAGTTGTTGTTTTCATATTACAAAGTATATACTTTGTAATACTTATGTCAATCCTTGTACCCTTCAGCCTGCGCATTATACATCTCGGCATAAAGCCCACCCAATTTCAGAAGCTCTTCGTGTGTTCCGATTTCCTTGATATTTTGACCGTCAATCACCGCTATCTTGTCGGCGTTGCGAACCGTGGCGAATCTATGCGAAATTTATTTAACATATAAAAAGAAAAGCGCCCCTGAACGTTCAGGCGGCGCGTCAATAAACCGAGTAAATTAATATCATGCAGATATGCTCGACCATGTCCCAGTGAGCAATGCCTGCCGATGTGCTTCGTCCATTTGGAATCGGAAGCTGAAATAATTGCTCACCCCACCCTCCAGAGATGTGAGATCCACGCTGCCGTCGCACTCAAATTTATTGGTCACTCGAATCAATTCGGTGTGATTTTCTGTTGTCAGTTCGCAACACACAATCCCGCACCTCGTCGCCGACTGAATGAATCGCGGCGTGAACGCTGGGGTTGTACTCTCAGCCCTTCCGATGATTGCTCCGATGCTCAAACTCGACAGAATCCTCGCCGACTCGTCGCAAGCACTTCCTAGACCGACTCCAGGATCGAGAATCAGAATTCGCCCTGGCCGTTCCACCTGGACGAGACATCGCCCATCAGTTGGCGCAAAGGCCTCATTGATTCGCTCTACGAAACCTTCGCGCTCCATTATTCCGGTCGTCATCTGCCCGGGGACATAAACAACAGGTCCCATGACACACAATATTTCACCCGTGCAGGGTTTTTCTGGCTTCATCATGACACACTCTCCTTTCAAAGAGCGACACACATCGTAATTGATGCATGTTCTGATTGAAGAATAGTATAGATTTAATTTTAAAGCAATGAGGTCACCTATGTGCGAATAATTTTATTTTGCTTCTTTACTTCATACAAAACACATCGTTATATCAAAACAAAAAACACCCTCACGAAGAGAGTGTCTTTTTTATGCGCGAGTGATGGGACTTGAACCCACGACCTTCCGCGTGACAGGCGGACGCTCTAACCAGCTGAGCTACACCCGCATAATTTTACTTCAATTATGCGATGCTTAATAATGTATCAGATTTTGAAGTTTTGGGCAATAGAAAAAAGCGTAGCCGGGGGCGCTACGCTTTTGGGACACGCTTGCGGGAAACCCCGCTGTCATGTCCCCAGTTCTTTTGGCTCCAACCTCGCCACGGGGGCCGAGTTGAAACTGAAGAAGAACTCGCTGCAGCCAAACGCGCTCGACACTCCTTGCACGTTCCTCCGCAGTCACCATCACATCCCCGCTCCGAGCGGGTAAGAATCTCGATGCCATTGTGTTGCATTGGCTTCTCCTTTCTTATCTGAATAATACCATATCTAGAGATATTGTCAACTACTTTCTCGTTTCCCTAAAATCAGGCAACCTTTCATAAGGAAATGGGAACTCGTCCTCGTCATAATTCATCTCCCACCATCCGTATGGTTTCGCAGGCAACTCGATTGAATTTCCTTCCTTATCCAAACTACATGTTGGTGTCATTACCAATTTGCCGCTCGCGTCCACTTCGAAAGCACTGACTGCGCCACAACACCAGTCGCGCGACGGGTCACCAATATTGGCTAGTTCACGTGCCGTGCGTACGATTTGAATTGGTCTACCCAAATTTTCACTTCCCACTCTCTGAAGCAGAGCATCACAAGGGTGAAAAGAAAAAAGCTCTCTCAAGAAATTTAGCTGTCTTGGTCTCTTTAATCTCTTCTTCATGACATACCTCCACTTCTTGGTTAAAAAGTTAAAGGATCGGTCGTGACTCTGATAATCATTATACCCACCCCCTCCCAAAACCGCAATGTTGTGTCGACGGGTGGAATCGAACCACCGACCTTAGCTTTATGAGTGCTATGCTCTAACCTTCTGAGCTACGTCGACATGACCTACAATATAATACGTTTTTCGCATTTCCGCAACGCCTTCTCACATACGAGAACGAGATGCATTTTCACGATAGTGAAAATGACATCGTGCTTGAAAAACAGGTAATGCGAAGGCAAACTTCAATAATTGTTGCGGGGCCCGGATTTGCACCGGGGTCTAGAGGTTATGAGCCTCTCGAGGTACTACTCCTCTACCCCGCGATTA
>CAZHOL010000005.1:0-25706 GCA_964534415.1 uncultured Candidatus Saccharibacteria bacterium
CTGCCCTGCTTTTTTATTTTCTTCAACAAACCGCGATTGATCATTACCGCACCAACTGAAACAGGCCCGAGAAGCGGCCCACGACCCGCTTCATCAATACCAATTAAAATGTCTGAATCGAATTTTTGCATCGAGTTATGAATTTTTTATCTTTTAATCTATAATATCAGATATGAAGCCGTTCACACATTTACACGTTCACAGCCATTTCAGCCTGCTCACGGCCTTGCCTCGAATCGACGATATTATTGAAGCCGCCAAGGCCGACGGCGCCACTGCAGTAGCGCTGACCGACAACGGCAATCTCTACGGAGCTATCGAATTTTACGAATCTTGTAAAGCTGAAAACATCAAACCGATTCTCGGCATCGATGCATATGTCGCGACACGAACCAGACATGACAAAGAACCTCGCATCGACAACAAGAGAACGCGACTGATTTTGATTGCCAAAGACAATGTCGGCTACAAAAGCCTGATTAAACTCGTGACCCTCTCTCACATCGAAGGTTTCTATTACAAGCCTCGCCTCGATCGCGAGCTAATAGAGAAACATCACGCCGGACTGATTTGTATTTCACCAGCGTTTGCCGGAGAGATTTCTTTGCATCTGAAAAACGACGAGTACGATAAAGCTAAAGAGACCGCCGAGTTCTACAAAAAACTTTTTGGCGATGATTTCTATTTGGAAATTGTGCATCATCCTGAAATCGAGGACTTCCCTGCGCTCGAAAAGAAAATTAAAAACTTTGCGAAAGAAAATAATTATCCGCTAGTGGCCGCGCACGATGTGTATTACATAAAACCTGATGATCGTTCGGCGCGACAGACACTCGTTTCTGTGCAAAACACTTTCGGTGGAAGCGAATCTAGTTTCGATGATAAAAAGAACGAGGACTTTTCTTTCATTTCGAAAGAAACTGCTAACGAATATTTCGTCGATCTCCCCGAAGCACTCGAGAACACTCAAAAAATTGTCGACAAATGTAATTTGGAAATTCCGCTCAAGCAGTGGAAATTCCCAAACTTCATAATCGAGAGCGGCCGGACTGCTGATGATGAATTGCGACACATGGCGATGGAGGGCTTCAAAAAGAAAAACATAACTGAAAGTCCCGAACTGATTCAGCGCATCAATTACGAATTGGAAATTATTAAAAATAAAGGCTACTCTAAATATTTTCTCGTGGTTGCCGATCTCTTCAAACGCGCTAAGGAGTTGAAAATTCAAAGTAACACCCGAGGTTCCGCCGCCGGTTCATATGTTTCGTATCTTGTCGGAATTACCGCCGTTAATCCCGTCGAATTCGGTTTGCCGTTCGAGCGATTCCTCAATCCCGAGCGACCTTCCGCTCCCGATATTGATATGGACTTTGCCGACCAGAGACGCGATGAATTGTTGGCATATGTTCGTGAAAAATATGGCAAGGATCATGTGGCGCAAATTGGAACTTTCGGAACAATGCTCGCACGAGGTTCTGTTCGCGATACCGCTCGCGCCATGGGATTCGATTACGAAATTGGCGACAGAATTGCAAAATTAATTCCGATGGGTGCGCAGGGCTTCCCCATGACAATTAACAAAGCGCTAAAGGAAGTTCCCGAATTGCAAGACATGTACGACAGCGACGAAGAAGTTGCGCAAATCATCGACATGGCCAGAAAAATTGAAGGTTGTGCTCGCCACATCGGAGTTCACGCCGCCGGTGTCGTGATTTCTCCTGATCCACTCGACGAACATGTCCCCGTACAATTCGATCCAAAAGGTGAAGGAAAATTAATTACTCAATATGACATGCATGCCGTCGGCGAAGACGGAATTGGTTTGTTGAAATTCGACTTCCTCGGTTTGAAAAACCTAACCATCATCGGAAACACTTTGCGAATTATCAAAAAGTTGCGAGGAATTGAACTCGATACCGAAACCATTCCACTCGACGACAAAAAGACATATGAAATGCTGACACGCGGAGAGACGACGGCGACTTTCCAATTGAACGGTCAGGGAATGACGAAATTTTTGAAAGAATTGAGGCCGACAACAATTCACGACATCAACGCCATGGTTGCCCTATATCGTCCGGGACCTATGGCCTTCATTCCTGATTACATCGAACGCAAAAATGATCCGAGCAAAGTCACCTACATCAACGACGAATTCAAAAAAATCATCGAGGGTACATACGGCGTTTTGATTTACCAAGACGACATCATGTTAATTGCTGTGAACATCGCGGGATATTCCTGGGGTGAAGCCGACAAATTCCGAAAGGCCATGGGAAAGAAAATTCCCGAGGTTATGAAGGCCGAGTATGAAAAATTCACCAAAGGTTGTATTGAGAAAGGTGGCCTCAGCAAAAAAGACACTCAGAAATTGTGGGAATCGATTGAAACTTTCGCCGCCTACGGATTCAACAAAGGTCACGCCGCCAGTTACGGTCGCGTCGCCTACATCACCGCATATTTGAAAGCCAACTATCCCGTCATTTACATGGCTGCGGTTCTTACTGCCGATTCTGGTGATACTGAAAAAATCGCCGAGATGATTGCGGATTGCAAAAAAATTAACATCAATGTTTTGCCGCCGGACATTAACAAGAGTTTTGAAGACTTCACCGTAGTTGAAAATCCTGACACCAAAGATGGCGAGATTCGTTTCGGATTAACCACGATTAAAAATTTTGGTGAAGGCATCGCGCACGAAATTATTGAGGAGCGAAAACGAGGCGGAGAATTTTCTTCACTCGAAAATTTCATTTCGCGAGTGCAGAGCAGAAGTTTTAATAAAAAGTCACTTGAGGCATTGATCAAAACCGGTGCTCTCGATTCACTCGGCGAGAGAAATGAAATGCTCGAAAATCTCGAGGAGATTCTGGCATTCAACAAAGAGGTTGCGAAATCATCGAGCGATCAGAACAATCTGTTCGCAGATTCCAATTTGGTCACAGCACCACAGTTGCGATTGAAAAAGGCTCCACCTGCGACAGCCGAAGACAAATTGATGTGGGAGAAAGAGTTGCTCGGTTTATACATTAGCGGACATCCGCTCGACAAATTCAAATCGAAATTCGAGAAAGCAGATTTTAATATTTCAAAAATTAAAAAGGAAGCAAAAAACGACACAACAGTAAAAATTATTGGCCATGTTGAATCGGTTCGAGAAATCACAACGAAAAAAGGCGACCCGATGGCCTTTGTTCGCATTGCAGACAATCATGATTTTGCCGAAGTAGTTTTCTTCCCTAAAATTTTCGAGAAAGCCAAAAAAATTCTCGTTCCTGGTGAATGTATAATCGTCAAAGGAAAGGTGTCGAATAGAAATGGTGAGTTTGGGTTGCTAGTGGACAAGGCGGATAGGTTGGCGAATTTGGTGAAGTAGTCTACTTATTCTGTTGGAATAGAATAAACAAGAGACAATATTAAAATTTAGACTTAATATCTTGGATAGATAAGGACGGTTCAGCAATCAACACGTTTCTAATATTTGCCGCAACATTTGCAACAATCCAATCAGCTCCGTCGTCTTGCTTAACTTTTTCTAATTCTTCTTGTGTTCTAGCTACAGCAACAGAACCATTGAGTTTTCTGTCTAAAAATTTATACAAATCAATTCTTTCATCGGGTGACAGACCTTTCCAGAATCCAGCCAATAGCACTTCTCCTTTCTCTAAATCACTTGAATATTTTTCCATAACAAATAAATTATATTTTTAATACCTTCAATTCTACCCCCCCCCCTGAAAATAACGCAAGGCACAAAACTCCCTATCACCACCCAAAACTTCCCCAAACAGTTTGCAACAACCCCAAAAATGGCTATAATTCTCCTTATGAACACAAATAATAACGGGGAATTTGTTTCAAAGGTCAGACACTCTCTCGCCCATTTGTTGGCGATTGAGGTTCTGAAATTTGATCCAAAAGCAAAATTAGCCATTGGTCCAGTAATAGACAATGGATTTTATTACGATTTTGAATTCAGCGAAGGCAAGACCCCAACCGAAGCTGACTTGAAGGACTTCAAAAAAGGCATGAAGAAGTCCATTGGTGGAAAACTCCCCTTCACCTACACCGAGACTACCGCGGACGAAGCTCGGAAAATTTTCGCTGATCAGCCATACAAATTGGAATTGATTGCTGATTTGGAAAAAGAAGGTGCAACTTTGTCGCTTTATAAAACTGGCGAGAAATTTACAGACCTCTGCGCCGGTCCACATGTCGAGAACACTAGCGAAATTGACGCGGACGGTTTCGACCTGACAAAAATTGCTGGAGCATATTGGCGAGGAAGTGAGAAAAATAAAATGCTGACGCGAATTTATGGCGTGGCGTTTGAGAGCAAAACTGAATTGGATGCATTTAAAAAACAGCAGGAGGAAGCTTTAAAAAGAGATCACAGAAAAATCGGCAAGGAATTAAAACTTTTCACTTCATCAGATTTGGTCGGAGCAGGACTCCCTCTCATGCAACCGCGCGGAATGGTCATTCGAAAAGCTCTCGAAGACTATCTCTGGGATTTGCACAAAGACCTCGGATACAGTCGGGTTTGGACTCCGCACATCGCGAAGGAGGCTCTCTATGTCACATCTGGTCACGCAGCAAAATTCGGCGATGAACTATTTCGAGTGAACGGCAAAGAGGAACAATTCATCATGAAGCCGATGAACTGCCCTCATCACATGCAAATTTTCGCAGACAATCAATTCTCATATCGCGACATGCCAGTTCGATATTTCGAGCCAGCAACTGTCTATCGAGATGAAAAATCAGGACAGCTCGGAGGATTAACTCGAGTTCGATCAATCACACAGGACGATGGCCACCTTTTCTGCCGAGTTTCTCAAATTGGAGAAGAAATTGCGACAATTGTCGGCATCATTAAAAAATTCTATACCCGAATGGGAATGATGGATGGATATTGGGTGCGACTTTCATTGCGAGGCGATGATAAGAGCAAATATCTCGGCACAGATGAGGTTTGGAATTCAGCAGAGGGTGCGTTGACCGCAGTTTGTGAAGCAGAAAAATTGCCATACAAACCAGCCAAAGACGAGGCCGCATTCTACGGTCCGAAATTGGACTTCATGTTCAAGGATGCGATTGGTCGCGAGTGGCAGTTGGCGACAATTCAGTGCGACTTCAATTTGCCTGAGAGATTCAGTTTGGAATTCACAAATGAAAAAGGCCTGAAGGAACGACCAGTCGTCATCCATCGTGCTATCGCCGGTTCTCTAGAGCGATTCATGGGCGTCATGATTGAACATTTTGCCGGAAATTTCCCTCTTTGGTTGTCTCCTGTGCAGGTTAAAATTATTCCTGTCAGAGAAAATCACAATGACTACGCTGTCGAAATTAGCAAACAATTGCGCGCGAGCGGTTTCAGAGTTGAGGTCGACACAAACGACGACAACATGGGCAAAAAGGTTCGCGAGGGTAAGAACGAAAAAATCCCATACATGATTATCGTAGGCGATAAAGATATTGAAGCCCGGGCAATCACCGTCGAATCACGGGATCAAGGCCAAATCGGTTCGATGAATATATCGGATTTTATTTCACAACTCACTGAAGAACAAAATTTGAACAAGTAACAAAAAACCGCCACTCGGCGGTTTTTTGTTTATATCATCACTCCAACACTCGCTAGGTTTGCTCGCTTGAAAGCTTCAATACGATTTGAGACCGCATTTTTCTGTCTTCGTTTCATGAAATAGAATGCAACGACTGCAGACCAAATCACAACTAGTGAAATGAAGCCAATAATTTTAGCGACCTCCTCTGGACCAGTATATGGAACTTGGTTTAGATAAACAGAGTCTGCGCTCGCCAACTGATTTTCATTTGCTTTATTTGATCCGTATGGCAACACGAGCTCTCCGTCCATGTCATAGTCTCGATATACTACTGCATCGACTTCACCGACCTCGTATGGCAATTTTAATTTGCCGTTAACATTGATTGGTGAAGAATTACTCTGAACATCGCCGACAGAATATGGCAATTGCAAGTTTGAGTTGATTGCCTGTGGGTTTGAGTTTGAGGAAACTTCCCCAGTTGAATATGGTAATTGTAAATTTGATGAAATTTTCTGTGGATTAGATGAAGATGTCACACTAGATGTTTTGTATGGCAACACTAGAGGCGCACCTGAATTATAGCTGTAGCTAGATGAATATCGGCTCCCTGAATAATATCCACCGCCATATGAAGTTTCGTACATCACTGGTGATGAGTAGCTATAGTATGTCGTGTTTCGATTTGCATTCGCAGCAGTTTCAAATCGCGCGTTGTTGTATCCAGTTCCGATTGTTGCTGGGTTTGTTGAAGGTTTTGGCGCAGGAGAAACTGGATCTGGTGCAGCTAATTCATATGAAGCTGTCGGTCTAGCCAACGACACAGAAGAATCTGGTGCTGCTAGATAGTATGTAGCAGTTGGAGAAGCTAACTCCACACCGTAAGTTACGTCAAATACTGCCAAAAAGATGATGGCAGAAATTGTATTTAGAAATATATTTTTTTGTAAACTATTTTTAAACATATGAGTATTATACACCTTTTAGATGACTTTGTCAAATAGTAATAAAAAGAATCCCCCGCGCACGAATGCGCAGGGGTACAGAATAGGACTTGAGGCAGTTTTGCCTGTCGCCCAATCTGTTAGGACGGTTCCGGTTCCCCGGTTACCGTTGCGGTTCCGGGCGGATCCACGTCGTCGGGGGACGGTTCGGGTTCTTTGGGAGGAATCCGTTCCAACACCCAGACCTTGCCCATGAAGCGCAAGGTCTGTTTCTCGAACGCGTAGGCGTTTTCGGGAAAGCCGTACATGACGTGCATGAAGCCGGCCTCATCGACTGTAACCTGATGCCAGCGGTACAAGTCTTTGTACCCGTCCGGAGCAATCACGCGGGGTTCCTTCCCAGGCTCTTTACTGAGCACGAGATATGGAACACCTTTGATCACCTGAACCGGAACAACCCAGTCCGGAACGACCGCGCCAACCTTCCGAGCCAAATTGGCCCACTCGGTCAACTCGGGTTTACCCTCCGTGTCGCGCCGGAAATGCCCGGGTTCGATTTCGGTGATGACATCAGAGTCGTCCACGGGCATCGCTGCCGTCGCAGGAGCGACGTTCGTGATGACGACGGTCGTCGGGGCGGTAGTTACCTTCTCGACAGTGGGGCTCGTGAAAGACGGAAGTTTCCCGTTTTTCGTCACGTGCCAGGCCACAAGGCCCATTCCACCAACCAGCACGACCGTGAAGCCGAGCAGGAAGATGCCGAGCGCAACGCTCGACGTCCACTTGATAACACTTTTCGGATCCATATTTCACCTCCGCCCAAATTGGGCATTATTCATTGATAGAACTCTCCATCTCTTCGACACACTGTGCGCCGTAGTTGGATTAGCTACATATTATCATATTATATGGCTTTGTCAAGCACTAGATTTCCCTATCAAACACCGCCTCCGCCACCCATCGTTCTTGCTTTTGTCCGAATGTGTTACATGTAGATATGGTCAAAGTTCTTCCGTCCTGATTAAAATTCACAAGCGCCTGATTCTCGTCAACAAGTCTGACCGAGGAAACTTTATAAATATATTTTTCTGTACCTGACCACAAAGTGATCTCGTCCCCCTTCACCAATTGATTCAGACCATTGAAAGTTTTGTAGGCCTGATTCTGCACAACCTTGAATCCTGTGCTGTGACCGAAAAGAAAAATATTTCCCTTTTCAATTGTTCCAGAGCCTGGGTAATAGACCGCACCCTTGGTTAAATAGCTGTCGAGCACTGCCACATCAGTACTGTTCGGTTGTCCAACAATTGCATTCACGCCGATTTTGTCGATTGTAATTTTTGTTGGCTTGGTGAAAGTTTGTGGAGTTGTATCGACGACTTTTTTGTCTTCCTCAATAATTTTTGTAATGTCGCCATCGTTTTTTTCAGCACTTTGAAATGATTTCGGGACCAGATTAACCATGTACAATAGCGTGAATGTCACTGTAAAAATCGCGAGAGTTACGGCAATAAAATATCCTGCGTTTGCCAAGGTAGTTTTGACTCGATCATTTTCAAACATATTAGAAATTATACTTACAATATTTATTGAAGTCAATCGTGGGCATTGGACTTTTTTCTTCAAAAAGTTTATTATATTACACATTGCGCAGATGGTAGAGCGGTCAATTACAACAGACTGTAAATCTGTCACCCAATGGGTTACGAAGGTTCGAATCCTTCTCTGCGCACCATTAGAAAAACCGGCCACTTGCCGGTTTTTTCTTTACAACTTCACCACCGCATCTTTCTCCCCTATTTCCTTCTCACCGAATGAAGCAACGCTTTTCCCAGATTTAATTCCGAAAACAAACTCTTCATTTTTCACATTTACAGTTATAGTATCACCGTTAGTTACACTTCGATTAACCATCAACTGAGCAATTTGATTAAGTATCTTGTTTTGAATAATTCGTTTGATAGGACGCGCACCATAATGTGAATCGTATCCATTCTTCGACAAATATTCCACAACAGCCGAATTGTATTTCAGTGAAATATTTTTCTCGGCGAGTCGCTTCGAAACTTCACCCATTTGAATATCAACAATTTGTTTAATAGTTTGCTGATTCAAAATATCGAAAATCACAATGTCGTCGAGTCGATTCAAAAATTCTGGTCGAAAATGATCTTTCAAACTCTTCTCGATGTTTTTCTTTGCCTCCTCATATTGTCGCTCCTCGCTCTTGTTGTCGATGAAGCCAATTTTTTCCATGCGATCAATATGCTCGGCACCAATGTTCGACGTCAAAATAATCACAGTATTTTTGAAGTTCACAGTTCGGCCCTTACCATCAGTCAAACGTCCATTGTCCAAAACTTGCAACAAAATATTGAAGACTTCAGGATGAGCTTTCTCAATTTCATCAAACAAAATTACAGAATATGGTCGATGACGAACAGTTTCAGTCAAACTGCCGGATTCCTCGTGTCCAACATATCCTGGAGGCGCACCAATCAATTTAGCCACAGAGTGTTTCTCCATGAACTCAGACATATCGACTCGAATCAAAGCCTTGCTGTCGTTGAACAAAAATTCCGCCAGTGTTTTCGTTAATTCAGTTTTTCCAACTCCAGTTGGTCCTAGGAAAATGAATGAACCGATCGGACGATTCGGATCAGAGATTCCTGCGCGCGATCGTCGAATAGTGTCGGCAATCTTTTTAACCGCGTTATTCTGACCAATTATTTTTTTCTTCAACTCGCTCTCAATTCGAGAAAGTTTTTCAATCTCACCCTCCAACATTCGTGAGGTAGGAATTCCAGTCCATCTCTCAACAACCTCGGCAATGTCAGATTCTAGAATTTCTTCTTTCAAAATTCGGCGAGAGCTCTGCAATTTTTTCAATCGCTTGTCTTTGGTCTCTAGATCTTTTTCGAGATTAGGAATTTTTCCATATTTAATTTCGGCCGCCTTGGTCAAATCTCCGAGCGCTACAGCAGAATCTGCCTCGACGCGCAACGTCTCGAGCTTTTTCTTTATCTCTTTGATTTCAGAAATGGTTTCTTTTTCATTCTTCCATTTCAATTCCAGCTCGCTGACACTCTCCTTCAAATCGGCAATCTCTTTTTTAACTTGTTTGAAACGAGCGGTGGCTTTTGGAGATTTTTCTTCTTCATTTTTTAATGCCTCATGTTCAATTTCTAGTCTCAAGATTTTTCGATGTGCGTCTTCTAGTTGTGGAGGCTTGTTATCAAGTGAAATTTTCAAAGACGAAGCAGCTTCATCAATCAAATCAACTGCCTTGTCTGGCAAAAATCTATCTGTGATATATCTGCTAGACAATTCGACAGCGGCAACAATAGCGTCATCGGTGATTCGCACGCCGTGATATAGCTCGTATTTTTCTTTCAAGCCACGTAAAATTGCTGTCGCATCCTCGATCGACGGCTCATTAACTAAAATTGGTTGGAAACGACGAGTCAGCGCCGCATCTTTTTCAATGTGTTTTTGATACTCTTTCAATGTTGTTGCACCAATGGCTTTCAATTCGCCACGAGCCAATGCTGGCTTCAATAGGTTTGAAGCATCCAGTGACCCCTCAGCAGCACCTGCACCTGCCAACATGTGAATTTCGTCGATGAACAAAATAATTTTGCCATCAGATTGTTTTACTTCTTTAACAATTTTTTTCAAACGGTCTTCAAATTCTCCACGATATTTTGTACCAGCAACCAATGATCCCAAATCTAGAGAAACAACGTCTTTGTCTTTCAAAGATTCCGGAACATCTCCTGCAACAATTCTGTTTGCGAGCCCCTCTACAATTGCTGTCTTTCCGACTCCGGCTTCACCAATCAAAATTGGATTATTTTTCGTTCGGCGTGACAAAATTTGAATCAATCTGCTAGTTTCTGCGTCACGACCTATGACAGGATCGATTTTCTTCTCTTGTGCTTTTTTAGTTAGGCTCTGTGTATATTTCTGTAAAGCTTTGAAAGTTTTTACCTCTTCCTTCTCAGATGTTGGGGCCATTTTCAACTCGGTCATGATTCTCACGACTTCGTCTTTTGAAATTTTAAACTTCAACAAAACATTTCCTGCGTCAGTCGCAACATCAAACATCGCCAGCAACAAATGCTCTACAGATACAAATTCGTCTTTCAAGACAGTTGCAATACGTCCCGATTGTTCAATTATTTGTGCTAGATCGGGCGATAAATACATCTGGAATGATGGAGACACATTGTGTGCCATTTCAGAAGTTTCGATCATGTCAAAAAGATATTCAGACACCAGAACAGTATCAACCCCCATTTTGTCTAGAATTGAAATTACAAGACTCTCGTCCTGAACTAGGAGCGCAGTCAAAAGATGCAGAGGATTAACATGATTTTGTCCTCTTTCTAGCGCAAGCTCATGAGCTCTTCGAATGGCTTCTCTGGCTTTCGATGTAAAGTTTTTGAATGGTGGCACCATATTTTTTAATTAGTTACTCTACTTGCTAAAAAATCTTTTACAACATTTGCGGGAGTAAATGAATCCAATTCATCGGCGATGTTTGAAACTTTCAAACCGACAACCTCGCCTTTGAGATTCAAAACAATACTTCCTGCCAATACATTATTAGAGTTTACAGAAGTTATAATCTTTTTCAATACCTCTCCTTCTTTGGCTAAATTAGTAACTATTCCTGTAGAAACAGTGTTCTCATTTGCACCAGATAGAGAAATGACCGATTGTCCCAATTTTAAATTATTTGAATCAGCAAAGTTTACTACTGCGAAATCTTTGAGATCCTTTTGTTCTGGAGAGAGCACGGCGAATATTTTGTCAGTCTCCTTCATTGTGACTTTTAATGGATATTCACCTCCCGCATATACACCGATGTAATCAGAGCTCTTTGAAATTTTATTTGTATCTGTGATTACTTCACCATTTACAGAAACAATTACGCCGAGTGCCACAAAACTTTTCAAATCACCAGCCTTTTCATAAATTCGCATCATGCTCTTCGAATTTTTATCGACGGCATCGATTGTCAAATCTTCTTCTTTGACGACGACTGTTACAATTTCTTTTTCTGCTGGTTTGTCATTATTAGGCGCAGGTTCTGACACAACTCTCTCAACAGTTTTCTCAACAATTCTGTTAATTGTCTGAGTCACTGGTTCTGGTGTCTGTTCCAAAAGAGCAACCGTTGTAATTCCGGTCGCAATAGAGGTAACAAAGCTAACTAATAATGTTAACAACACAATTTGCTGTGCATTTAAATTGTCCATAATTAATTATATAGTATCAAAAATTCAAACTATTTTCCAACTTTCTGCAATTCAATCACTTTCTTGATTTTTAATATGACTTTTTTTATTTCGCGTTTTTTGGTGCACAATCCCAATGTAAATCTCAGTGACGAAGCTCCGCAACCATGCCCCAACGCTTCAACTACATATGATTTGGCATTTTCAGATGTACTTTTGCATGAAGTCATTGCAGAACACGACACACCCATTTCATCCAATTGAATTACTGCAAATTCTGAATTCAAACCCTCGATGCAAATATTTATGTTGTTTGGAATTCTGTTTTTTATACTTCCATTTATTTTTGCTTGCGGAATTTCTTTTTCAATTTTTTCAATAAAATATTTTTGAATATTTTGAACATTGATAAAGTTTTTGTCTTTATTATCACTGGCGATTTCCAAAGCTTTCGCCAACCCAACGATAGAAGGAACGTTGTGTGTGGCTGGTCTGATTCCAAATTCTTGATTACCACCGAATTGAATTGATGACATCGGCACATAGCTTTTTTTAATTAAACAACCAATTCCCTTTGGTCCATAAATTTTTGAAGCATCGAGCGTCATCATATCCACACCTAGGCGATCCAAATTGATATCGAGGAAGCACGGTGCCTGACTAGCATCGGTGTGCAAAAATGGTGCTTCATCATGTCGACGACCAATTTTGTTTTTGAATTTTTTTATCTCCCTACTAACGTCACGCAACGATTGAATTGTACCGATTTCGTTATTAACCATGATGACAGAAACGACAACGGTTTTTTCATTTAGAACATTTTGAATTTTAGAAGTGTCAATCAAACCATTTTCCAAAACTGGGATGAAGGTCACCGCAGCGACACCCTGATTTTGTATTTCTCGACATGTCTCCAATATTGCGGGATGTTCGATAACGGTCGTCACAACTTCAGGCACAATTTGTTTAAAGCTTGAAAAAAGATTCGAACTATCTTTTCTAATTCCTGCCAACACCCCAGATATGGCGAGATTGTCGCTCTCAGTACCCGAAGATGTAAAGATAACTTCGTTTTCTCTTACACCAGCTATTTTTGCAACAGTGCGACGAGCATTTTCTATCGCGATATTGGCAGTAATTCCCTCTTTATAAAATGAGAGAGGGTTGGCGAATTCCCTTCGGAAATATTTTTTCATAGCAGAAAATACCCGGCGATCTACGGGTGTCGTAGCGGCATAATCTAAGAAGATCCTTTTATTAAACAGTTTCATAGTTTATAATGTTACACATTATGGAATTACTAACAAGTCAAATTATACTTTATATTTTAATCGCTCTTACAATTTTATTCGTTGTTGTTTTAATTTGGAACATTAGATTAGAAAAAAGAATTCGCAATTTGATGCATGGGAAAAATGCAAAATCACTTGAAGACTCATTTTTATTGATGCGCCAAGACATAGTTAATTTGAATTCTTTTAGGACAGAACTGGAGAGATATTTGAAGAATGTCGACACAAAACTTTCACATAGTATTCGTGGATTCGAAACAATTAATTATAATGCATTTGCGGGTGCAGAATCAGGTGGCAAAAGTTTTGCGATTGCTCTATTAAACGAACGCGGTGACGGCGTAATCATTTCTACATTGCACGCTCGAGAGAGAATAAGCCTGTTTGCTAAGAAAATTGTTGGATACAAATCTCAGATTGAATTGTCGACCGAGGAATTGGAAGCTTTGACAAAAGCCAAAAATTCCTGCAATATGTAGATATTAATTAGTCATGAACCCGAATGGCCACAAAAACCGAACAAAAGAATCTGATAGAAAGACCGCCTGTTGTTGTTATCATGGGTCACATCGATCACGGCAAATCTACCCTACTCGATTATATTCGTAAAAGTAACGTTGTAGAACACGAGGCTGGCCGTATCACTCAGCATCTCGGCGCTTACGAAATTGAACATACTGACTCTGCCGGAAAGAAAAAACGAATTACATTTCTCGACACTCCTGGTCATGAGGCCTTCAAAGGCGTGCGAAGTCGCGGTGCCGAGGTTGCAGATATTGCAATTCTAATTGTTTCTGCCGAGGATGGCGTTATGCCACAAACCATGGAGGCATACAAATGTATTAAAAATGATGAGATGCAAGTCATTGTCGCAATCAACAAAATTGATGCACCTCGAGCCGACGTGGTCAGAACAAAAAATAGCTTAATTGAAAATGAAATTTATGTTGAAGGTTTCGGTGGCAACATTCCTGTTGTCGAAATATCTGCAAAGACCGGACAAAATATTGGCGACTTGCTCGACCTGATTTTGCTTTCTGCCGAGGTTGAGAATCTGGTTGGAGACGTTAACGCCGGGGCTTCAGGATATGTTGTTGAAGTAAACAAAGATAAACTAAAAGGAATTTCCGCAACTCTTGTAATCAAAGACGGAACAATAAATCAGGGCGATTTCGTTGTGTGCGAAGACGCTTTCTCTCCGATTCGAATTATGGAAGATCAGAACACAGTTAAAATTAAGACAGCGAAATTTTCAACACCTGTTCATGTTAGTGGTTGGAACAAATTGCCGAACGTTGGCGCGCGCTTTGAAACTGTGTACTCGAAAAAAGAAGCAGAAAAATATTGTGACGATTGGAAAAGAAACTTTTCTGAAAAGAAAATCGATCCAAAAATCAAAAACACTGGTGACAATTTCGTAATTCCTGTAATCATCAAGGCCGACACCCAGGGTTCAATCGAGGCCATCGAATATGAACTTTCTAAAATTCAGATGTTGCATGCCGAATTGAAAGTAGTCATTTCTGGAACCGGAAACATTTCCGAAAAGGATGCGAAAATTGCAAGCACAAATTCAAACACATTGATTGTTGGTTTTGGCGTGGATGTAGATACACAAGCAGAAATAATTCGTGAACGAGCAGGATTGAATGTGAAAACTTTCAAAATCATTTACGAATTGGTGGACTGGATTAAAACTACTGCAGAGAATATGCGTCCACGAGTAAAAATGGAGGAGAAGCGTGGGTTAGTAAAAGTCTTGCGAATCTTTAACAAAGTTAAGAGTGCACAAGTTTTCGGTGGACGTGTCACAGAGGGTGTCATTACGGTCGGTAATCAAATCAAAGTTTTGCGTCGCGGTGAAGAAATTTGTCGCGGAGTTGTTAAGGGCCTTCAACAGCAAAAAACTACCGCAAACGAGGTGAGCGAGGGTTCTGAATTCGGTTCATCAGTAGAAGCTAAAATGGAAATTGCGGTTGGTGACGAAATTGAGGCGTTTGAAGTAGTTGAAAAATAACATGGACCACAAATCTGACAAATTCAAAGAAGTAATTATGCGAGCAGCTTCACAGTTTATTCAAACTGAATCAAATCATCAGTCGCTAATTACCGTAACAGATGTGGCTGTTAGTAAAGACTTCCAAAAGACTATAATTTTTGTTACAGTTTTCCCAGATCACAAGCAAGATGCTGTGATCGATTTTCTCCAGAGACAGAAACGTGAATTTAAAGAATTCGTCATGTCGCACACAAAAATCGGCAAAATTCCAATGTTTGATTTCGCGATTGATTTGGGAGAAAAAATGCGACAGAAGATAGACGAAGCAATCTAGGGCGCGGTGGCGAAGTGGTAACGCTGCAGTTTGCAAAACTGCCATACGTGGGTTCGATCCCCACCCGCGCCTCAGCTAGAAATAGCAATAATGCCCGAGTGGCGGAATGGTATACGCGCAACACTTAAAATGTTGTCTGCATTGCGGATATGGGTTCGAGTCCCATCTCGGGCACCACATGAAAAATCTTTCGGCAGAAGAAAAGAAACTGATTTTCACTATTTTAGAGAAAGTTAACACTGCAAAAAAGTCTGGCGTCGAAGTCAGAACTTTTTCATTTCCGTTTCTTTGGAAAATTATAAACGCAGAAGAGAAAAAATTCGCCGAGAAAATTCTAAAAATTAATCCTCGAAAATTCGGATTTAAAGGAAAAAAAATTGAAATAAAATCAGCACCCAGGAATCTCGTTTCAATACTAAACCAACGAATCGAAAAGCAATTTCTCCCCCGCCCCGTTTTCAAAGCTTTTAAAAAAATGAACTCGGCCATGCAGAATGAAATTGGCACAAAATTAGAAATTTTGTCAGGATACCGATCGCCAGCATATCAGCTAGTTGTCTTCATTTGGAATTTGCGAGCGCAGAAATATAATCTTGAAAAAACAATTGCCCGAGTTGCTCTCCCTGGATATAGCGAACACAACGATGCAAAAAATACCGGCATAGATTTCATTTGCTCGGGCACGAAAATTTCACTTGCCACAACACAAACTTTTGCAAAGACTGCACAATACAAGTGGCTTCAAAGAAATGCGCGCAAATTTGGATTCACCGAAAGCTTCCCAAAGAAAAATAAGCTCGGGGTGATTTATGAACCATGGCATTGGAGATACCTTGTTTAATCCCAGTTTTTTTGTTACGCTTTTATCTATTCCGCCCATAGCTCAGTTGGTAGAGCAATCGCCTCTTAAGCGAAAGGTCGTAGGTTCGAATCCTACTGGGCGGACAAGTTTAGATTGCAAATTTTGCTAATTTAAGCGACAATGTAGCATACGCGCAAGTGGCGGAATGGTATACGCGCTAGTCTTAGGAACTAGTGAGGAAACTCGTGGAGGTTCAAGTCCTCTCTTGCGCACAAATTGCCCTTACTTTAGGGGCTTTTTCTTTACTTTTTTGAAGTTTGCAAAGTTTGACAAAATGTACTGTTGTGATATAATTATTAACAGGTAGTACAATTCACAAACAAGGAAACGCACATGAATGTATTCAGACTTCTGATGACTATGCTGGTGTATTTTTCAACACTCCCACTGTTCGTGGCTGCATTCGTGCAGTTTGCGTCAATGCGGGTTATTGGTGAGAAAATGCACCCAGGCATCTGCTTCTTCATTGGTTTTGTTTTGACCATGAAGATTTTGGCGAAATTGCTTGCCAAAGGATACGTACCGGTCAACGGAAACAATATCCGTAGATCCTACGACCACGTCTTCAAACCGAAAAATTCGAGCGGGCAGTCGAAATACTGCTGGCTGAGAAGCGGCTGGAACTTCATTTGGTTTTGGCACAAACTCGACGCTGAAATTCTCAACGTTGAAAATGCGCCCCCTGTTGATTTTTCCGGCAACATCATGACCCGTCAGGGTGAGATCAGGTTGGTCTCCGCAAAACTGTCTTATGCAGTTAATGCGGAATCCGACTCTTCACTTGACGCTCATGTCGCGAGCGGAAAAGACGACAAAGAGCGTAAAAGTTCAACGGCTGGTCGCCTGAAAGATAAGGTGTTCGAAATTTTGGCGGAGAGCCTCATTGATAAGAGTGCAACAGAGGTAGTTGGTCAAAAGAAGAATTTCATCGCCAACAATATCACAAAGATATTCGCCAGCACCGAAAAACTTGATGACGAACTCGGCGTTCGTATTGTCGGTGTGGAAATCGGGAACATCGACCTCCCTGTTGCGCTCGATGAACTCAATCAGGTAGATCAGAAGACCGCCAAATATGAAAAGACACTCGAGCAACTCAGGAAAAGTATGGCGGGATGTCCAGATGAGATGATCGTTGGTACCGCCCTTGTGATGAATGGAGAGCCGGAGGCGGGCAAGGCAGCCCTCCTGGCAGCAAGCAAGAAAATTATTGGGGTCGGTAGTTCGGACGGAGGAGGACCCGTCTGAGCACATTTACTTGTTCTCCAAGCCAACTTCGGTTGGCTTTTTTTATTTTTACAGTTATTTTGCGATTTTACTAAATCCGCCATATGTGTGTACACATTACCGCATCCTATTGCTTTTTCTAATAGATATGATATAATATAGAAAAGTTCTTTTTCACACAAACAGGAGTACTCACATGAATCTCGAACAAAAAATATTCCGGGCATTACGCTGGATAGTATTCGTAATTTTGCTGGTTGCTGGTATCTACTATTTCCCGCAGATTAAATCTGCATTTGCAGGTACCTACCACACACCGACAGCAAAGCATCTAGTCGAACATGAAGAACCATCCGTCTTCACACCCGACATGCACGAGTTCACACTCCAGCCTGGAGGACCGACGGTCACCATCCAAACGAACGGCAGGCCGTTCAAATGGGACGGATCTGGCGGGAAGTGGCTCGTTCAGATTCAAAACCGCAAAGGGGTGTGGATGAGCCCATCAGGCCTGATTGGTGGTTGGGACATTGACCAACCAGGGAATAACATAACTATTCCCAATGATGTGAGAGCAATTAAATTCTTTCTCCCCAAAAGAGACGGGTTAATGCTCACGCTCCCTGTGAAGATTGCCGTTTGGTATACAGACTAAGCCAAACGGCAAAGGCCGGTTATCGCACACGCGACAACCGGCCTTTTTTAATACTTCAATGTAATATATTTAGTTTATTAATGAAGAATTTAAACCGAAAGTATTCAATGCTACTTTAATAATTCCATAAACAGAGACCATAATGAACATTCCTATAACTCCCCACAAAATGTGTCTGCCTCCAGTCTCGCGATCAGAGTCGCTACCTGCTCCCTTCACATAGTTGAATACTCCCCAGAGGAAATATACAACCGCAGCAGCAAACATTAGGACAATTAAAGGATTAACAATAGTGTCCACTAATTTTGTCAGGAATGCATTAAATGGCATGAAATTTGATTATCGTGTGCCGTATCCTGGAATTCCTGGTGGATTTGGAACAGCTGTTGTACTCAATCCTAGTGTCTCAGACAAAATATTTACCAATCCCCAAATTGAAACCATCACGAACAAGACGACAATTCCAGAAATCATAACGTTGATTGCCTCCTTGTGTCCATCTTCGTCCTTGGCTGTAACATACTTTAGTACACCCCACAAAAACATCACGACTGCAATAGCGATAATGATTGGAATAATTTTTCCAATGATATTACCAACCAAAGTGATGATACCATCGAGTCCCTGACCTGCAGCAAATGCAAATGAAGGAACAACTGACGCTACACCCGCCAATAAATAACTAATTTTTGAAATACTTTTCATTTTAATTAAAATAAACTAATAAATTAATACCCTATAATTATAACAACAAAACTTTCACAAAACAAAAGAAATGAACAGTTGAGCTAGATTCGTATTTGAGGAATTCCGATACCACTAAAGCCGAAAGTATTTGTCAGAATTTCAACTAAGCCCCACATTCCAACCATAACAAATAGACCGAGTATTCCGTAGATCATATATTTTCTACTTTCTTCACGAGCTGAAACATCACCTGAACTTTTTATGTAGCCAACTAATCCCCACAAGAAATACATTACAGCCAAAGCCATTAATAAATAAACGACAGTTCTCGATAGTCCAACTAATATATAAATTAAATCACTAAAATTTCTCATATTATCTCGGTATTGTTATTGTTTTAACTGGTAAAGTTCCTCTTGTATCAACATTGACCTGGACTGTGTTGGCAAACACACGGACGAGACCCCATATCGATACCATGACAAATATGATTATAATTCCGTTTATAATCATGCCTTTTGCTTCTTCAAATTCCTCACCTGCGGCGGTCCTGACATATTTTACCAAACCCCACAAGAAATACATCACGGCGAGCGCGATAATCACATAAGTTGCCTTCTGAATTAGCCAGATGAAAGTAAACATTATTCCATTCAATCCGCTAACCTGGCCCGGGTAGCTAAAGAAATCTCGAACAGATCCAACAACGTTTGAAATATAATTAACGTCTTGCGGTTCGACAATTGTTCTCATCCCTCCGCCTATTGTATCGCTCCCCCAATTAGAATTAATTTCAAACATTTTATTATATTAGAAAGTACAACTCACACCCGCACCTAATCCATTCGCGGTGTTACATACGACCAATGCAAGAGCTTTGGCACCGAGCAGAATTATGGCGCCAATGACCGACCAAAAGAATGTCGACTTTGCTTTACTAATCTCACTCTCATTACCCTGTGCTTTGACAAAAAGAAAACCTGAATAAATTAACATGAATATAACGACTATCGATCCCGCCTTGGCGACAAAATCGAGAATTGCGTAAATCAATTTATAAATATTATCAATGCCTGATATTGGATTACTGAACAATACTGGATCAGACGATCCTGTTGTTTCTCCTCCGGCAAAGACGCTGTTAGCGTGAAATATCGATACAAACACAACAATTCCTGAGTAAATATTATTTAATTTATTTTTCATTTTATTAATTGAATTATTGAACCATCAAGTCCAAGCGTCTTGGTAATTAATTCCACAATCAAAAAAGCTGTTAAGGTAATTATTAAACCAATACCCGCCTTGGTTAACATGTCGTGAGCTTTTTTTCGACGACCAGAATCGTCTCCAGACATCATATATTCATAACCAACATACGCAAATAGAATTGATACCGCAGCCAAACATAGTTGCAACAATTTTACCACAATATTTCTAGCGGTATTCAAAAAATCCTGAAAATTACAATCTGGCGGATTAGCACAACAGATGAGCCCTGAACAATTTGCACCATTAATTCTGGCACTAGAAAAACTTGTCTCGCTTGCAGTTCCACCAGCATTAACCACCGATACAGACAACAACAGTGTCATCGCCATCACAAACACCACGAGAAACTTTGTAAAAATATTGTTCATTGATTTAATAATTAATTTGATTCAATTCATTCTGCGCCCTCTCTATTGCTTCAGAAATGAGTGAACGTCCCGATGTATATGATTCTACCATATCAGAAAAAATCTTGGATGTTTTATTTGCATCTGGGTCGATAAACGGCACGGCGATTAACGCAGACAAATTGAAATTTTGCAAAACTGAATTGCTATTAACTTCAACTAACAGATCTCTCCGCACAGCAGGCAGACTTAAAATATTTGCAAGCAATTTCAAATTCACATTACTTGTCAAAGTGTTTGCAGCAGTGAATGCACCTCCAATATTTTTTGAATTATTCAAAATCGCTAGAAAATATAAATCTCCGTAAGTTAATTTGTTGTCGCTACTTCTAGACTGAGGTATAACAGCGACGTCGTAATTGAGGTTCGGATTCTTTCTCTGAATAGTGAAATATTCGCTCGCGAGTCCGAAATAAAATGCCAGATTACCAGACAAAAACATTTCGTCAGAATTTGGTAGTGCCCTGTTCCATGAATAAAGTGTTTTCGATGGATTAGAAAATTGAGTGTAATAATTTAGTGCGGCGTCAGCAGGAGCAACAGCAAATCCATTTCTTCCTTCTAAATTAATCGCGAATGCGCCGGCTCCCTGACCTGCCACATTTCTCGATACAATTGGATTTCCTGCTTGCATTATCATTGTCACTAAAATTTCTTTTGCATTTTTTATATTTCTATATTCACCGAGCGCAACAGCAGATTTACTGATGTTGAATGAAGTATCCTTGCGAACGAGGCCAGGAACATTTTTCAAGAACTCGTCCCAATATTTTGGAGCAAATGCCAAGCCCGCAGAATTAAGAGTCGCCTTGTTGTAATACATAACTAGCGGATCGATAATGAAAGGAAAACCTGAAATACCGTTTTGCTTCAACAAAATATTTCCTGCGTCGATAAATGTGTCTTTGAAAGTTTTTTGTGGCAAATAATCGTATCCGATTGTGTACAATTTGTTTTCATGTTTTGCCAACCATTCGTCCTTCATTATAACCATGTCTGGACCAGTACCAGATGCGAGCGCCTCCACTAAAACACTTTCGAATTTGTCATCTTCAATTTCACGATATGTCGCCTTGATGGAGTCTCTAACATTTTCATTGATCTGATTCAAATATACAGAGAAAACCTCTTGATTGATAGTTCCCCAAATTGTAACCGGTTCACCGGTGTTTGCCTGATTTTGTCTTTGCATTGAAAACACGAGTACACCTGCAATAATTGCGATAACTAGCACTGCAAACAAAATTATTTGAAATGGTGATTTTTTTTCGTTCATTGTTTTTTAAAGATAAATCCGTAATGATGATCTCCCGCGACTACTTCACGATCGAATTCGAAGCCCTCTGATTCGAACATGGTTCTGGCAACATCTGATTTGATTACCTCGGCAGGTTGTGGACCCATTCCACCAAAAGAATCTGACCAATCAATGAAAAGTAACTTGCCTTTCGGTTTTAAAATTCGCAAAGCCTCGAGAATCATTCCGTCTTTGTTTTCAACTTGAAACAGAGTGTTCACGATTACGACGCGCTCAACAGAATTATCTGGCAAGGTTGTACCATTCACATTGTCTAAATCGCCCCAAATTGGTTTAATATTAAAAACACCCTGCGCAGTTGCATCGGCCTGAATTTTTTGAAGCAGATTTTTTTGTACGTCCACAGAGTAAACTTTACCTGATGGACCAATCGCGCGACCTAATAAAATACTGTAATAGCCGGCCCCTGAACCCAAATCGGCAACAGACATGCCGGGGTCGACATGAAATTGTTGCAAAATACTTTCTGGTGTAGCAAACATACTCACACCATTATACTAGACAATTTGCTATATAGGAAAATCTTATAAACAAATGAGAGAAGCGATTTTGTCGCCGTCGCGCAATTTCATGACGCGCACGCCCTGAGTCTGTCGTCCAAGTTTTGGAATTTCTTCGACATTTATTCTGATGACCTGGCCCTTTTGTGACATCGCTACAACTTCGCTAATTTCTGAAGTTACAACAGCAGCTGACATAATTTTTCCAATTTTTGGAGTGACTTTGGCAGTTTTAATTCCGGAACCCCCACGATTTTGGACTTTGTATTCGGACAATTCTGTCTGTTTTCCGTAACCATTTTCTGAGAAGACGAGCAGATTCTGATCAGCTTCAGATTTGTAAACAGGTAGAGCGCTAACAACCACATCACCTTTGCCCAATTTCATTCCGCGAACACCAGCAGCATTTCGTCCCATCTCTCGAATGTCTGCCTCCTTGAATCGAATTGATTGGCCGTTCTGAGTCACGACAATAATCTCGTCTTTTGGCGCAACAATCGAAGCAGAAACCAATTTATCATCGTCATGTAATTTGATTGCAATAATTCCGCTCTTGCGAACATCGGTAAAGCTCGATGCGTCGACTTTTTTAGCAACACCGTCTTTGGTCATCATCAAAATTGAAACATCCAAATCTTTGATTTCTTTTGTCATTGGCAAAACAGATGTGACATGTTCGTCAGGCGCTAGGGATAGGAAATTCATAATAGATTTTCCTTTGGTTGATCTTTTACCCTCTGGAATTTCATACATTTTCATTTGATATGCTCGTCCCCAATCAGTGAAGAATAGCAGGTCGCTATGTGTAGAAGCATCCAAGAAAATCTGCACGAAATCCTCGTCTTTGGTATCCATATCAATAACCCCAACGCCACCTCTACGCTGCTGTTTGAATTCGTCAGGATTTGTTCGTTTGATGTAGCCACCCTTGGTCAAAACCAAAACACTAGTTTCATCTGGAATTAAGTCCTCCATTGAAATATTTTTCACACCGTGTTTTACAACCTTGGTGATTCTGTCATCGCCATATTTGTCGGATGCCGCTTTCAATTCGGATTTGATCAAGTTCATGATTTTTGTTCGACTTGCAAGCAATGATTTCAATTCTTCGATGAGAGCCTGAACAGCCTTCAATTCGTCTTCGATTTTCTTGCGCTCGAGACCAGCCAATTTTTGAAGCTTCATTTCTAAAATTGCGGTTGCCTGAATTTCGCTGAATTTGAATTTCTTCATCAAATTTGCGTGAGCCTCTGGAGTATCCTTTGAAGATTTGATCAATTTAATAATTTCATCGATATGGTCAAGCGCCTTTTTCAAACCAAGTAGAATATGCTCGCGGGCTTCGGCCTTTTTCAATTCAAATTTTGCTCGACGAGTGACAACCTCGACACGATGTTTCAAAAATTCTTCGAGAATTCCCTTCAATGAGAGCGTTTGCGGAACTCCGTCAACCAATGTGACCATGTTGTAGTGGAAAGTTTCCTCGAGCTGAGTGTGTTTGTATAAAAAGTTCAACAAAGCCTGTGGTTGCGCAGACGGCTTGACATCAATCACGATTCGAATGTCATCTGCAGATTCATCACGAAGACCCTTGATACCCTCTACCTTCTTATCGCGATGCAATTCAGCAATTTTTCCGAGCAATTCTGATTTGTTCACACGATATGGAATGGATGTGATGACAATTTGGCTAGCGCCGGATTTTTCTTCGACAATTTCTGCCTCACCACGACAAATGACACCACCACGACCAGATGAGCAAGCCTCCTGAATATCCTTTTGATTGAAAATAATTCCGCCAGTTGGGAAATCTGGACCTTTTACAAATTGCATCAAATCGCTACCGGTAGCCTTGGGATTATCAACGAGGTGAATTGTTGCGTCAACAATTTCTCGCAGGTTGTGTGGAGGGATATTTGAAGCCATACCAACAGCAATTCCGAGCGTTCCATTCAAAAGCAAGTTTGGCACAGTTGAAGGCAAAACGATTGGCTCTTTTTTCGTTGCGTCGAAGTTAGGTCTGAAATCGACAGTCTCTTTGTCGATATCAAGCATAAATTCACCAGAAAGTTTGCTCATTTTTGCCTCGGTATAACGATACGCAGCAGCATTGTCACCATCAACAGATCCAAAGTTTCCCTGGCCGAGCACCAACGGATATCGCATGACGAATGGTTGTGCCATTTTCACCATAGCATCATAAACAGACATGTCGCCGTGAGGGTGATAGTTACCGAGCACATCTCCAACCACTGTTGCGGATTTCTTGAATCGAGCAGAAGGAACCAAACCAGTCTTGAACATAGAATACAAAATTCGGCGGTGAACTGGTTTTAATCCGTCACGAACATCAGCGAGTGCACGATCAGTAATAACTGACATGGAGTAGTCGAGGTAAGCCTTTTTCATCTCGGCGCTGACCGGTGCATTTACGAATTTGTCATGCATTTCTGCACCCAAATTATTGTCTTCCTGTGGTTTTTTTCCTGCCATAATTTGTATATTCTATCACAAAAACTTTTAATATCAATGCTAATTTATGTCGATAATTTCTGTCTTGCCCTGAAAAATTTCCTTCAAAATTTTCTTGGAAGATTCGAAAGGAGAAATTGCCGATTCAACTGACGCGGTTTGGTCTTCCTTCAAATATCCCCCCTCTACAACTGAAAAAAGCCACACAGCAAAAATTAAACCGGTTATGATTGCAGACGAAATCAACGCAATCATTTTCTTTTGATCATCAGATTTTGCGCGCAACTTTGCAATCGTTTTCGAAAACATATTCAAATTTTAGCACGACAGAATCACGACTTCTCCTTTTTTTCCTTCCAAATCTTTTTTCTTGATTGTGAGTTTATCAACTGGCTTTGTAGATTCGGCGCCGGCTTCAGAAAGAAAATCTTTCAAAGCGTTTTTGTCACCAACTGATCCGTAGTGAATTGGAATAACGATTGCAGGTTCTCTTTTCACTGCTAATTTGTATGCCTCTGCCGCGTCGAGCACCCCGTCGCCACCGATTGGAACAAATAGGACATCGCATTCGCCGAGAGCCTCCTTGGTTTCTGGCTCTAATTCCGCGTCACCCAAAGCTCCCAAATAGACGACATTTATTCCATCTATTGTGACTGTATATATTGTGTTGATTCTATCCTTGCCATCGTATTTTGTTTTTGAAGCATATCCGCGCACGAACAATCCGGCAGATTCATATTCGCCCGGTCCAGAAATTGCGAAAGCTTGTTTGTCATTTCGTGAAGCCACCTCTGCTCCGTTCATATCTGGATGATTGACTGAAATTAATACGACATCCGCACCGAAACTAGTTCCACTAAATTTTGACTTCTTTGATGGCGGATTAAAAGCAACAGTTGTGTCACCGTGCTGAATTTTAAT
>CAZHOL010000005.1:25806-40354 GCA_964534415.1 uncultured Candidatus Saccharibacteria bacterium
ACTTCTTTGATGGCGGATTAAAAGCAACAGTTGTGTCACCGTGCTGAATTTTAATGGCCTCAACTCCTTGGTAAGTGATAATCATGAGGTGAATTATAGATTGTAAGTCAATTTTAGTAAAGGACTTCCATTTTATAGAAAAATATGTATACTATTGTCTATTGTATTTTATTAGCCAAAAGTATATATAACCCTCGGTTGTGCCACGATAGTTCTTCACCGAGAATCTATACTTTTAAAATTTACAATGAAAGATTTAATTACTATGGAAGGAGCTAGCGACAAGATGACAAAAGTCGCAGCAAATTTAGCAACGCCTCCTATCGAAGGAGATATCGTTGAGGGTCTGGTTATATCAGTTGATAAATCAGCGATTTACATAAACTTGCCACCATTTGGTACAGGTATTATTTTCGGACGAGAGTATATCACTGCTCGAGATTTGATTCGAAAAGTTCGAGTTGGGGACTCGATTAAAGCAAAGGTTGTCGATATTAGAAACGAGGAAGGTTACATTGAACTTTCACTGAAAGAAGCTCGACAAGCTTTGATTTGGGGAGAAGTGGAAGAAGCTATTAAAACAAAGAAGGTCATTGGTGTTACAGTTCAGGACGCAAACAAGGGAGGTTTGATTATGTCATGGCAAGGTCTGCAAGGATTTCTTCCTGCATCACAATTGTCAGCCGATCACTACCCTCGCGTAACTGATGGTGACAAAATGAAAATTTTGGAAGAGTTGAAAAAATTGATTGGCAAGGAATTGGCAGTCACAGTTATTGGTGCCACATCTGACGATGGAAAATTGATTTTCTCAGAGAAAGGTATTTCATCAAATGCAAGCGTTTCAAATTCTTCATCAGAGAAAACTTCAGAAGCAAAAACTGCTTCAGCTGCGAAATACAAAGTTGGGGATGTATTGGACGGTGAAGTTACAGGAGTTGTCGATTTCGGTGTCTTCGTCAAAGTACAGAATGACATCGAGGGTCTAGTACACATTTCAGAAATTGATTGGTCACTAGTTGAAAATCCACGACAGCATTACTCAGTCGGCGATACAGTTAAAGTTAAAGTTATCGAAGTCAAAGATGGAAAAATTTCACTCTCAATCAAGGCTCTCAAAGAAAATCCTTGGGTTGAAGCTGGAAAGAAATACAAGAAAGGTGACGTCGTTAACGGTGTTGTCATCAAACACAATAAACACGGCGCATTGGTTTCTATCGAAGAAGGAGTCGCTGGTCTAGTTCACATCTCAGAGTTTGCAAACCCTGCAGAGTTGAAAGAGAAAATGGAGTTGGGCAAAAACTACCAGTTCAAAATCACTTTGTTTGATGCAAAGGATCAGAAGATGACATTGACCGCGAAGGTTTAAGGAGAGAAATAAAAAGCGCCGGGCGAAAGCTCGGTGCTTTTTATTTTGTTTGCCAAAAAATGATTTCAGGAGTAGAGTTCTATTCGAGCACATTCAACAACCAACACGAGAGGACCAATGCAATGTGTGCAAAAAAGAAAAAAGCCAATCCGCTTGGGATAAAACTCACACCAGTCAAGCCGTCGAAAACACTCGGGAAGTCGCTCAAGAAAAAACTTGCTGAGCTCGAAAAGCGACGCAAGAATTCAGAGGAGGATTACGAGCAGGATAAATTCAACAAAGCACTCATTCGGGCACTCAACAACCCCGAATGTATCCGAGCTCTCCGCAATGCGGTGAGAGAAGAACGGACCAGCCATCGCTATTCGCTTGGACACCTCATCACCTGACAGGGCCCCGCCCTGTCTTTTTTTATTTCCCACTATTAACCGGATTCGAAGCGATTAGATAATTTTCACGAACAACTAACTCAAGACCATTTATCGCTCTCACGATAACCTTCTTCAACACTAACTGCTCTTTCGGACTAAACTTTCCAAGAACATGTTTGACCACAGCCTCCTCCCCTTTTGGTTTTTTAATTTTTCCTGAAGCCAATTCTGTAGAAATTCCCACTCGCAATCGTGGAAATTTTTCTGTTTTGACCGCCCGAATAATTGAAGCCAATCCGTTATGTCCTCCATCGCTCTTGTTGAAACTAATTTTCAAATTTCCAAGACCCAAATCCAAATCATCATAGACGACTGTCATCTGCTCTGCCTTCTTCGCGCTTGTGATTAATTTTTTGACTGCATTTCCAGAATTGTTCATGTAAGTGTCGGGCAAAATCAAAGTCACCTGCTCCTTGCCAATTTTTCCGACAGAGACCTGCGCATTTATTTTCTTGTCATATTCAAAATCCTTGAAATCAAATTTCTTTGCAAATTTTGTGACGATTTCTCGACCAACATTATGTCGTGAACCTTCATATTGCGCCTCAGGGTTTCCCAATCCAATTATGTATTTCATATATTGAAATTCATTTTAGTTGTTAATTAATTTGTGTCAATCGGCATTGTGTATTAAAATGACTGATATTATATGGAAAACACATCAAATATCGTCAGAAAAATTGAAGTTAAAAACAACAAATTTACTCTGAAAGACTTGCGCACACTCATATTATTAGTTGTCTTCGTTGTGTTGCCAATTAGATTTTTCATCGCCCAACCATTTGTGGTTAGTGGTCAATCGATGGATCCAACTTTTCATGACGGACAATATTTGATAGTCGACCAGGTCTCATACAATTTTCACACACCCGAGCGTGGCGACATTGTAATTTTCAGATATGCGGGTGATACTTCAAAATTTTTCATTAAAAGAGTTGTTGGCCTACCCGGAGAAACAGTGAGAATTGTTGGCAACAAAATTTTCGTAAAGAAAGAAGGCCAAGAATTTACAGAAATTAAAGAAGAATATATTACAGAAATTTTTAACGCAAATAGCGAATGGAAAATTGCAGATGACGAAATTTTTGTGATGGGAGATAACAGAAACAACAGTTTGGATTCGAGATATTTTGGTCCAATCAAAATGAATTCCGTAATCGGACGTGCGTATCTGAGACTGTTTCCACTTTCAAAGATAGATTATTTACCAGGTAAATTTTAATTTATGGCAAAAACAACAAAGACTAAAAATTTCAAAAAGGCTGCGCTCGTTGCAAAATATTTCGGATTCGATTCTGAGACTAAATTCAATGTCGAAAATGATACTATAAAATTGTGTGCCGGGATTAAGAAAGAGAAAAAATATCTCGACGAATATTTGCCAGCAATGGAGGAGGTTGCTCAACTCATTTTGAACTTTACCGCAAAAGACAGCACCGCCTCTGTTTTCAAATACTTTGATCAGCCCGCATCCGGAGATCACAATCAATCTCGCAAGAGAACAGGCATGGACCAAATGAGTCTGCACGTAGTCGGCGTTGAAAATAGTATCGCTGACGGATTAATGATTAAAACCATTAAAACTATTTTGGAGGATCACGGACACAAAAATTTAGTGCTTCATTTAAATAATGTTGGCGGAAAAGAAACACAAACACAATTCAATCGCGAGGCAACTAATTTCTTTCGCAAGCATATCGCCATGCTCACACCTGTGTGTAGACAATATTTCAAAGAAGGTATTCATTCATTAGTTGTGAACGGTGGTGAAGACTGCAAAATCTTGAAAGAGCATGCTCCAGAGCCAATGGACTATCTGAGCGACGAGGGTCGAGTGAAATTCCGCGAACTCATAGAGTACATTGAGAGTTTTGATTTGCCATATGAAATCGATTCGTACATTTTAGGTGATCCGAATTATTCGACACACACCGTTTTCCAAATAATTGATGGCGATAGTGGTAAAGTTTTGGCTGCGGGAACACGATATGATTTGTTATCGAAAAAATTGGGCACTAGAAAAGATGTCTGCGCAATTAGTGCCAACGTTTGGGTCGAGGAAAGCAAACCTATCACAGAGAAAGCTTTGAAAAAATCCGATGAAAATAAATTTTTCATGATTCAGGTAGGAACACGAGCAAAAATTCTCGCACTCGATCTGATTGAGAGACTTTATAAAGACAAAATTTATGTAAAGCATCGAATCGCTCGCGACAAACTAGCTTCACAATTGCAATTAGCTGGAAAATTGAACTCGGAATACTACATTATCATCGGACACAAGGAGGCACTCGACAAATCTGCCATAATTAAAGACGCGCAAGGAAAAGCTCAGCGAAATGTACCACTAGATGAAATTACCAAATATATACAGGAGCTAAAATAATTTGGGCTTGTCAGAAAAAATTATCTATGATAATCTATGTCAATTATGGCAAATAACGTTGAAGTAACAAGAAAGAAAAACGAGAGCCCAGCGAGCATAATCAAGCGATTTACTCGAAGAGTTCAGGAATCAGGCGTACTACCACGCGTGCGATCTATTCGATATGCTGAGAGACCAATGTCTGATTACACAAAGAAAAAGAAGCGATTGAAGACTTTGAAAAGAGGCGCTGAATATCAGAGACTTTTCAAACTTGGAAAAATTGCTGAGACTCGAACACGAGGAAAAAAATAGCATGTTTGATGTCGTTAATTTAACAAAAACCAACTCCCCTGTTAGCGAGTTGGTTTTTGCAAAAATGAAGCAGGCGATTCTCGGAGACAAATATCAGTTGTCTTTGGCTTTTGTCGGTGATAGGCGTTCAAAAAAAATAAATCAGAACTATCGACAAAAAAATTATGTGCCGAACATTCTCAGTTTTGAAATAGAAAAAGATTCTGGAGAAATTTTCATCAATTTAAATAAAGTTAAAAAGCAACAGAAAAAATTCGACATGGAATTCCGCGAACTTACGAAATTTTTATTCATTCATGGATGTCTTCACCTGCTCGGAATGGATCATGGAGACAAAATGGAAGCCAAGGAAAAATTGTTCGTGGGAAAATTTGCAAAATTATAATTTTTTTAGTGTAGAATAAAGAGCAAGAATCTTTATTATGAGCAAAAAAATTTCAGTTGGAATTGATATCGGAACATACCAGGTAAAAGTCGTCGTCTCTGAGAGCGATAGGGACTTCAATTCTCCTTTACCAAAAATCATCGGGCTCGGTTTTGCCGAATCAAAGGGTCTACGTCATGGATATATCATTAATCCTGCAGATGCGATTCGTAGTATTCGTAAGGCTGTAAAGCAGGCCGAAAAAGAAAGCGGTGTCAAAATTGAACGCGCTTTCATTTCAATTAGCGGTATTGGTCTGTCGAGTCATAGCGCAATTGGCAACATCATCATTTCTCGTGCCGATAATGAAGTTACTGATTTAGACATTGAGAAAGTTACTGAGGAGAGCAAACGACAGATTCCTTCATCAATTCTGATTAATCGCCAAATTATTCACACCATTCCGGTGGAATATAAAATTGATGGAAAACCTGTGTTCGGTGATCCTGTTGGACTCAAAGGAAATAAATTGGAAGCGAAAATTATGTACATCAGCTGTTTGACTCATCACGTTCAAGAGTTGGTGAGCGCCGTGGAGAATTCAGGAATCGAAATTATCGACGCTGTGGCTTCCCCACTCGCTGCTGGAATTGTTAATCTTTCAAAGACAGAGAGAATTGCAGGCTGTGTTCTAGTTAATATCGGGTCAGAAACTGTTTCGATGATCGTTTACGAGGAGGATGTTCCAATTTCAATGGAAGTTTTCAAAGTCGGATCAAACGACATCACCAACGACATCGCTCTCGGTATGCAGATTTCCCTCGATGAAGCGGAGAAAGCAAAAGTTAAAGATGAAAATAATTCAGTTGTCGAGCATCCAAAGAAAAGTCCTGAAAATAAAATTAAGAGTATCATTCACAATAGACTCTCTGATGTTTTCGAATTGGTGGATGCACATCTCAAAAAAATAAATAAGAGCGGTTTGTTGCCAGCAGGAATAATTTTAACAGGAGGTGGAAGCGGCATCACAACTGCCGAAGATTTGGCAAAGGCAATTTTAAAACTTCCTTCTAGAATTGCGACAATTGCAACGAACAAGGTTGAACCACTTTCAAAAAATAGCTCGATAAAAATCAAAGACTCTACATGGTCTGTTGCATATGGTCTGTGTGTTTATGGTCTCAGTGTTGATTCGGATGAAAACTTTACAAAAAACCTAGGAAGGCATATTTTTCAACGTATTTCTCGATGGTTTAAACGATTTCTCCCATAAATTGCAAGTCTTGATTTAAAATTTCAATGATATATGATGGTATATAACTCATGGGGATGAGTTTAATAGTTATTTAATTTAAAAATATGCCACAAGTAAAACCGGAGATCGAGACTTTCGCTCGAATCAAGGTTGTTGGTGTTGGAGGTTCAGGACTGAATGTCGTGAATCACATGATCAACAGCAAAGTTAAAGGGGTCGAATTCATTGCCATCAACACCGATGCGCAAGATTTGCACGGCTGTCTCGCCAAGAAAAAAATTCACATCGGAAAAAACCTAACCAAAGGTCTAGGTGCCGGTATGAATCCTGAAATCGGCCGACGCGCAATCGAAGAAACAAAAGAAGAAGTTCAAGAGGCAATCAAAGGTGCCGACATGGTTTTCTTGACTTGCGGTCTAGGAGGAGGAACAGGTTCAGGTGCATCTGCAGTCGCTGCAGCAATTGCGCGCGAGACTAATGCTCTAACTGTTGCTGTTGTTACCAAACCATTTTTCTTTGAAGGAAAACACCGAATGCGAATTGCAGAAAATGCTCTCGCGGAATTACGCAAAGAAGTTGATGCAATCGTAGTCATTCCAAACGATCGTCTTTTGAATCAAATTTCAAAAGAGACAACTGCGATGAACGCTTTCGCAATGTGTGATGATGTTTTGAAACAGGCAGTAGAAGGAATTTCTGACCTTATCACAACTCCTGGAATCATTAATATCGACTTTGCCGATGTTCGAGCAATTTTGAAAGATTCTGGTTCAGCTCTCATGGGGGTTGGAATCGCAAGTGGTGACAAGCGCGCTGAGGAGGCCGCAAAAATGGCTATTAATTCCCCACTTCTCGATATTTCTATCAATGGTGCCCAGGGTATTCTATTCTCAATCGCTGGTGGCGACGATTTGACAATGCACGAAATCCAAGAGGCGGCGAAAATTATTACAGAGACAATGGACGAAGATGCCAAAGTTATTTTCGGAACAGTTAATGACGCAAATCTAAAGAAGGGTGAAGTTAAAGTTACAATCATTGCTGCGGGATTTCCAGAAACTGGCCCAAAGAAATCATTATTCGGCGGAATAATTAAAGAAGAGCCAAAGGTTGAGGAGCCAAAAGGAAAAATCTTCAACAGCATTCCTGTCGAAAGACACGAGGATAAGCCAGAGAAAAAAGAAACCAAAGCTCTCGTCACAGAAGACAATGACGACGAATGGGGCGCGGTTCCTTCTTTCTTGAGAAGAAATAGAAAATAAAGCAAAACAAAAACCGCTTTCAATAAACCTAGAGGCGGTTTTTGTTTTGTACGACATGTGGTAACATATTTGTCATGTATGAATTAACAATTATTGGAGGAGGCCCAGCTGGCGTATCTGCCGGAGTATATGCTGGGCGGAAACATTTGAAGACCCTATTTCTAACTGACTCGTTTGGAGGTCAGAGCACTGTATCTTCTGGAATTGAAAATTGGATTGGCGAAGTTAATATTTCTGGAAATGATTTAGCGAAAAAACTCGAGGAACATCTGCGCGCATATTCCGCTGAATTTGTTGATATCAAACCTTTCACTTTTGTAAATAAAATCAGCAAAATTGATGGTGGCTTTTCTATAGAAACAAACAATGGTGTATTCGAATCAAAAACCGTGCTAGTAGCAACAGGATCATCACGAAAAAAAATCACTGCAAAAAATGCCGACAAATTCGAGCACAAGGGCCTAACATACTGCGCATCTTGTGATGGACCTCTATTCAAAAACAAGAATCTCGTTGTAATTGGTGGTGGTAATTCCGCTTTTGAGAGTGCTTCGCAATTATTGGCATACGCAAAAAGTGTCACGATCATTCATCGACGAAATGAATTTCGCGCTGAAGCTATAACAGTTGAAAAACTTAAACAAAATCCTAATCTCAAAATAATTTTGAATGCCGAAATTTCTGAGATTGTTGGAGAGTTTATGGTTTCCGGACTAAAATATATAGACAAAAATGACGGTTCAGAAAAAGAAATTAAATGCGACGGTATCTTTGTTGAAATTGGAGCGGTTCCAAACATTTCCTTTGTAAAAGATTTAGTGGAAACATCAGCAAATGGAACAATAGTCATCGATCCTTGGAATCAAAAAACCTCTGTTGAAGGAATTTGGGCTGCGGGAGATTGTACAAATATTTTATACCACCAGAACAATATTGCGGCGGGTGATGCAGTGCGCGCCCTCGAAGACGTTTTCGTACATTTGAAAGCTTAGTTTTGTGGGGAAAGAATTATATTATCCCATTGATGTAGTATAATTAATTCGTTATCAATTAATTATATATCCATGCACAAAATTAGCATTTTATCACCATTTTTTTTGTTATTTGTTGCCATTTTTGTATCTTCAGTATTATTTACGCCGACCAAAATTACACTCGCCCTCAGTTGGGATACGGTGTTTGAAGTAGTCCCAGGCCTACAACCCCTAGGGTTACTAGATGGAGATCTATTTGGTGTTGAACCAGGAGATATTTTTGGAAGTGGACAATCAGATAGTGATACTATCAAGAAAGCATACCAGAAATGTTTGGAGCGAGAACCTAGTGCAGAAGAGATTAAGTATCACCAAGATTTGATTTCACAAAAAACAGCGCGCGGCTTTAAAAAGGGCGGCGGAGCTAGTGTAGAAGAAATCGTTGTCGGTATCTGTAATTCAGAAGAAGCTAAAAACAAAAAAGAAGACGGCGCTGAAGATCAATCTCCCAGCGAAACTTTTCTATGGAAACCAAAATCTGATTCTGACGGAAAATTAGTTGTGCTTCTCCCCTCCTCAATGCGTGGTCAAGTTGTAAGTGTCGCTGTTCAGAAGGACGGACAAACTCTCGACACTGGTAGATTTTCTGGAGACACACACAACGGTATGCGACCTCACTTCCGCTTCCCAAAAGCAGGTGCCGATTACGGTAAAAATATTCAAGTTGTTTCAATGGGAACAACTGGAGCATGTGCATGGAAAATTGCTGATGGTGCAAAAAGAACTGAAGGTGTTAAATCAGAATGTGGTGCAACAGCTTTAAATGGAGGTGATATATCAGGGTTTGATATAAATGCGTACATGAATAATATTACTGGCGGGACATTTTCAGGCGGATCTGCTAATTCTTGTACTCCATACGTAACACCAAGGCCTGGTCAAATTCCAGACAAAATTGAGGGTGTGTCATTAATCTCTGGCAAATCAAGCTTGACCGCATATCAAGAAGGATATCGCGCTTCATCATGGATGATGTTCCATAAAGGTGATTCAATTAAGTTGCGTGGTACTGGATACTTGTTGATCGCGTGGGAGAGCGAGGCTCATCATCCTAATGCTCCAGTTTCAAGTATTTTTACACCACCTCTCATGTCAGGTGATATCACATATGTAGGTGATCTAAGAGATGATGGTAAAGGAAATGCCCACCTCCCAATTGGTGCTCCAGGTATGCACGCTTGGCCAGATGGTTCTGACTCCAGATTAAGACTATTTTGTATCGACGGAGATGCCACAATCACTAGCAAGGAGAACACTGGCGGAACACAGTGGTATAACATGATGATTGATGTCGTTCCTCCTGTTTGCGAGCCAGTAAAAAGAATTCAGACTAACTTTGTCCCCTACAATCAAAACATTGTGGATAGATGCGCAGCAAAATTAAAAACCGCATCTACAACTGCTTCTACAAATAACAGTCAGAATACAATAAATACATATTTGCAAAGTTTGCTCGGAGGTACAACTACAAATAGCACTTCTACCACAAATTCTATTTCTAATTCAAAAACTTTAGCTATCTCCTGCGAGATATCAGACACTTCAATTGAAGTTGGCGAAGATACCGAAATTTCTGTCGACATTTCAGGTGGAAAATCTCCATACAAAATTAGATGGAGCGGAGATACTTCAAAGATTAGAAAAATCAGCAAGACAAAAAACGATCAGGACATAGAATTCAAGAAGGCAGGAAAATATGTTTTGGAAGTTAAAGTAACGGATGACGCGGGCAAAGAGGTTGAGGAAATCTGTTCAGCAATTACTGTTAGAGAGAAAGGTGCTAAAGAAGAAGTAGAGATTAACAACTCAACTGTTGTAACTTCAAATCAATCTTCATCTGGTTCAAGCAGCTACCCATTTTACCGAGATTTAACAGTTGGTTCAGAAGGATCAGATGTATCCGCACTGCAAGATTTTCTAATTTCAAATGGATATCTAGTGATGCCAGCAGGTGTTGCCAAAGGATACTTTGGAAACGTAACACGAGATGCTGTAATTAAGTGGCAAATTGCTCGTGGAATATCACCTGCGGCTGGATATTTTGGCACAAAATCAAGAGCAGCACTTTCTGGTTCTGCCGTAGTATCCTCTTCTTCAAACACAACATCACAAAACACAAATAATGTAAATTATTCAGGCATTTGTTCTACAGCTAATCAAACAGCAGTACTCGGCGAATCTGGTCAGATAGTTACAGACGTTCAATCGTTTTTGGTCTCAAAAGGGTTCCTAGTTATGCCTGAAAATACTAGCTATGGATATTTTGGAAAACTAACTGCAACAGCAATTGCAAATTATATGGCAATCAAAGGTGTTAGCACAAACGGTTCATATATAGATCAAAATCTGCTTAGTGAAGTCAAAAAAGATTCGAATTGTAGATAGTGTGGAACAACTAGCAGAAAAAAACAAATACAGTGTATAATTTAAATATTATTATCATTTAAATTATAATTATGAGCACAAGAAAAATATTATTGTTTTTTGTCTTGTTTGCACTTTTTATGTTGTCGAAAAGTGTTTCAGCAGAAAGCAGAGCGACGCTGTATATTCCGCAGTCAAGTTATCCTCACACTTCAATTTTTGTTGTACAAAACTTGGACAAAGGCCCTGTTCCCCATCACGATATCTTGGAAAAATATAAGGCAAACGAATCCGGCACCTATACACTTCAATATAGCGGTCAGCACTATGCGCAAGTTAACAAAAATATTTTAATACTCGCATGGGGACGAAGACCTACACATTGTGGAGAAATGGAGGGATGTAATGGTTTTGCTTTTAGAATTGCGAACCCTGCTCAGTACACAATTTCTACAGGAAACGGCGACGGGGTTGATATAACAGGTATTACCGATCATTAAAAAACATGAAATTAAACTTAAAAAAGTACATTATTTTATTAGTCGCATTAATAGCTATTTCAGCATTTCAGTTAGTTGAAGCAAAAACATATTCTTCACAGAAATCGTGCGAGTCTAGCGAAGGAACAAAGTGTGAACCAGGTGGAATAAGAGGTACGTGGTTATCCAAATCTGGAGGTGGTTCTAGTTCTTCTTCTTACACATCCACTTGTACATCACTTCCAACAGGAAGCAGTTATGAGGCAATAATGGAATGCGCTGCGAAAGATTCAGTGACTAGAGCATATGAAGAATGTTTGGGTAGATCACCCGACTCGGAAGGTTATGATTTTCATATGAATTTAATTACCTCTGGCCAGAAATCAGGAGATCAAATTTATAATGATATTTGTAACTCTGAAGAAGCAAAAAACAAGGACGAGTCAGGTGCAGAAGATGGATCTGCAAGTAATCAGTTTTTGTGGAAACCAACTTCTGATAGCGACGGAAAGCTGGTAGTGCTTCTACCAAACTCAATGAGAGGAGATGTTACTTCAGCGGCAGTTACAAGAGGAATGCAAACAATAGACATTGGAAAATTTTCTGGTGACGAGCACAACGGAATGAGACCACACTTCAGATTTCCCAAAAAGGGTTCTGAATACGGAACAAACGTACAGTTAGTTGCTATGACTAGCTCGGGCGCTTGTTCTTGGACAATACCAAATGGTGCAGAGAGATTTGAAGCAGGTGAAGGAAATTGCGGACCTGACGCAGGACTCATGGGAGGAATGTTCGGAGTCGGCGGTCCCGGAGGTTTTATATATGACCCTAATGGTGGAGTAGGTGAAACTTCAATAGAAAGCCAGCCGGAATATTGTCTCTACGGAGAAAGCACCAATCCCCCATCAAAAAATATTAAAGTGATGATGATGGGAGATTCAAATACTGTCGGTGTAGGTAATCCTGGCACAACTGACCAGATAAATGTTATTGGTTACAGAAAATATTTAAAAGATACATTGGTGGCAGCAAAATTTACAGTTGATTTTGTTGGATCACAATGTAACGGTAGTAGCTTTATGTCAGACTGTCAGCATGAAGGATATTCTGGAATGGGAATAGCAAAATTACAATCTAGAGTTAGTGCTGGTGCAATTAAAACATACAAGCCAGACGTAGTTACAATTTTAGTCGGTAGTAATGATATGTGGGTTTCTCTGTCGAATCGCTCACCTATTTCAGACTCACTTGCTAATACTAGAGTTTCTGACTTAGGTAAATTAATTGATAGTATACACAAAGACGCTCCGTCTGCATTAGTTATTGTTGCAAAGCCAGCAACTCCAAACACAGCAACTAGACCACTCGGAATATACAGAAATGGTATAGATACTTTGGCAACCACAAGGTCATATGTCAAAGTTGTTGATTTTTCCGGATTTTCAAATGATGGCACACACTACAAACCGGCAGGATTTGAAAAGATAGCGGCGGCATTTGCAGGAAAAATAAAGGAATTTAGATCTTCGTGTAATAAGGCTCCAATTGTTTCAAATACCGGAACAAACTCAACAACGACAACAAGCACAAGCACATCGACGGTTTCTGCATCAAATGAACTGGTTATAGATTGCCGAATATCAGATACTTCAATCGAAGTTGGCGAAGATACTGAAATCTCTGTAAAAATTTCAGGTGGAGATTCTCCATATGAAATTCGTTGGAGTGGAGATACTTCGAAAATTCAAAAGATTAGCAAAACAAAAAACGATCAGGACATAGAATTCAAGAAGGCAGGAAAATATGTTTTGGAAGTTAAAGTAACGGATGACGCGGGCAAAGAGGTTGAGGAAATTTGTTCTGCAATTAATGTGTATGAAAAGGATGCGGAACCAGAGGAAGAAGCGGTAAATTCAACTGACTACACAACTCCAACATATACGGCTCCGACAGTTTCGTTCTATCGCGACTTAACAGTTGGTTCAGAAGGCGCAGATGTCACTGCCCTTCAGGAATATTTGATTGCTCGCGGTTTCCTAACGATGCCGGCGGGTGTTGCCAAGGGATATTTTGGTGAGTTAACAAGGTCAGCAGTTGCACGATGGCAATCAAGCGTTGGATTAACTCCAGCGGCTGGATATTTCGGACAGAAATCTCGAACATACATCGCAACAGGTGTAATCCCCGCCTCAGCAACGCCAACATATGTTGCACCGGCGCAGACAGTCACAACACCAAAACCAGCGGTTTCAGCCGCATCGTGTGTGAATGTAACTAAGACACTTAACTATCAGGAATCTAGTGCAGATGTCGCCAAGGTTCAGACCTTCCTTGAAATGAAGGGTTACCTAACAATGCCAGAGGGTGCAGCCAAGGGTACATACGGCAAATTGACGGCTACCGCTATTGCAAACTACATGGCTTCGAAAAATATTAGCACCAGTGGCGTCATTGCAGACGAGAGTGTTCTGTCTCAGATTCGAAAAGATACTGGTTGTGCGAATTAATTAGCTGAAGTTTAAACAAAAAACGTCCGATTGTTGTCGGGCGTTTTATTGTTTAAGATGGTGAGCCTTCTCGAGATAGAACCAAATGGTTTATTGCACTGCAAGCTGGATTAGACTGCTTTTAAAAGATTATTAAGACCCTTCTCGAGAGAGTATGAAATAGCAATTATTTCTAAGACTTAGAATTACTACTTCCATATTTATTAAACAAAGATTTAGCATGTTCTTTAGAAATTGATTTTATATAGAAAATATCATCACCATATTCATTTGGAACATCCCACAAATCATGTTTTACCAATGGTCCCCATGCCCATTTAGAAATGACTTTATTCCCAGTTAACTTGCCAATGTGAGTAATGCTTTCAGGATATTGTTCTAGATCTTGATATGCAACATAATCTCCATCTGAAGGAAATTCTGTTTTTTGTAGTTCACCGATAGTAAGTAAATATTTAAAAAACGAATCATAAATAAAGCCCCTTGTTTCTCTTAGTATCTCAGTGTCTTCATATAGTCCAAGAACATAAACAAAACAATTATAATTTTGTATTTCTTTGGGTGGGTCGGCCAAAATTTCTAATTCAGTCGGCAAAAGGTGTTTGGTGTTCTGTACGAATAATTCTGGTTGCCACCAATCATTAGTATCATTTTTCATGATAATTTTATCTAATTGCTTACGATCTATCATAATAAAATTATATCATATTCAACCCTTCTCGAGCGCTTTCACTACCTCTCTAATTGGTGACCCTACGGGGAATCGAACCCCGATTTGGAGCTTGAAAAGCTCCCGTCCT
>CAZHOL010000006.1:0-35955 GCA_964534415.1 uncultured Candidatus Saccharibacteria bacterium
TACTTCTTCTCCTCTTTAATAATCTTAATCCCCAACTCACGCAACTGTTCGGCGCTAACATCTGTTGGAGCACCCATCATTGGGTCGCGACCTTCACCAGTTTTTGCGAAGGCGATGACTTCACGAATATTTGGCTCGCCCTGCAACAACATAATCAATCGATCGAAACCGAAAGCCAATCCTCCGTGTGGTGGAGTTCCTGAACCGAGCGCCTCTAGCATGTGTCCGAAGCTGTCTTCAATTCGCTCTGGAGCGTAGTCCATGATTTCAAAAACTTTTCGCAAAGCTTCCGGCTGATGATTTCGAATACTTCCCCCTCCGATCTCGCATCCATTTAATGTGATGTCGTACTGCGTTGTCAAAATCGATTCGATGTTTTTCTTCTCCATCAAGTCGGCCATGAATTCCGGCTGTGGTGCTGAAAATGGATTGTGTGAGAAAGTCCATTTGCCATCGTCCGTTTTCTCAAAGAAAGGAAAATCTACGACCCACAAGAAAGCCAACAGATTCGGATTGTTTTTGTCCTTTCTAATATCCGGCTTGTCGCTACCGTATTTCTCCATTGCCTCTTTGTATGTCATTCGTGGAAATGGAATTTCCTGAATTTCTTTTTCTGGATAAAGTTTCTGGACCATTTCAATCAACATTTTTTCATTGATTGCCATGACATCCTCTCTATCGACGAAACTCATCTCGAGGTCAACCTGTGTGAATTCTGGCTGTCGGTCACCTCGTGTGTCTTCATCGCGGAAACATCTTGCAACTTGGAAATATCTCTCGAATCCCGCAGACATCAGCAACTGTTTGTATTGCTGAGGAGATTGTGGCAAAGCATAGAATTTTCCCTGATCAATTCTTGATGGAACGATGTAGTCTCGTGATCCCTCTGGAGTTGTGGCCGATAGATATGGTGTTTCAACTTCGATAAAATTTTCTGAAGTGAAAAAGTTTCGCATGAATTGCGCCACTCGATGACGATTCCAAAGATTTTTCTGCAGTCGCGCCCGACGAAGGTCGATGTATCGATATTTCAGACGAACTTCCTCACCGATTTCCTTTCCGTCTCCGGAAATATCAATCGGTGGAGTTGTAGCCTGATTCAAAACGGTAATTGCCAAAATTTCAACTTCAACATCACCGTTCTGTTTATCTTTCTGAATCGCTCGCTCTGGTCGTGGATTGACTTTACCCTTCACCTCGACAACCCACTCTGGTCGCAAAGTCGAACCGACAGCATGCGCCTCGGTTGCATTCGGCAAAATAATTCCTTGAACCTTCCCTGTTACATCACGAAAGTCGAAGAAAATCATTTTACCCTGATCGCGTCGAACATCGATCCAACATTTGATGATGACTTCCTCGCCTTTGTGATTCGATAAATCTTTTATATATGTTCTGTTCATAGCACTTTAATCGGAGAAACAAAAACGCCCCTCCGAATTCATTAAGTTAATAAATTCGCAGGGGCGATTTCGATCGCGGTGCCACCCTGTTTGTATCTCATTGTTTGCATGTCGGAGCAAATGCCGAAGGATTCTACACCGACCTTTCGGCCGATTTCTTTCCTTTCCTCGCCGGTGTCAGCCGGGTCGTGGGGTTAGATATATAGTAGCGGATTTTGGGGGCGGTGGCAACTTCAATTAAGATCTACAAACCAATTCGACTCGCGATCAAATACGTCACAACCGAAACGGAGGAAGCCAACACCGCACCCCATATCAAATCAACGATAGTGACCAACAATGGCCAATCCTTGGCAACTGCGAGATTTGTCAGGTCGTATGTCGCGTAGCAGATCAAGCCGAACAATGCTCCGAGCAGAACTGCCTTCAACCAAGAACCGCTCGCCATGGCTGGTGAGATTACGAAAATAACTAGACCGACAATGAATAGAAGATAGAAAATAATTGCAGCGACCCAATTCACATCAGGTTTTAGAAGCGAGCCGATTTGTTTAGCATAGAAATCCTTGGCCACTAATCCGAGCCAAATCATATCGATTGCGAAGAAAACAGGAAGTGCGATTGCGTAAAGCTTTATGAACATAAATATAATTTAATTACTAATGCAAATATTGTAGCACGACTAGAGCTTCATTCCCCAGGGGCTCGACTCTGGGTTGCGTTCCTTGCGGGCGAGCTGAAATTGCCATACGGAAAATATTGCGAGCACCGCGAGAATTATCATTTTGTAAATCACCCATTGTTCGGGTGTGAAATACCAGAGCACGATTTGATTCGAGAGTGCGAGCATGAAAGAAAAAATCATCCATCTCAATGTGACTTTGCGCCAACCTTCATCGGTGATGTCGAAAATGTTTACGAAGAGCTTTTTCAATATCAGTATCTTTTTCAAATGATAGCCGAGTATAATCAGTCCGAACAATCCCCAGAAAAGTGTGTCTTTGAAAATTAGATAGTCAGGGTTCGACAGAAATATTGAAGCTCCTCCAAACAAAACGATTGAGCCCGATGCGAGCATGGAAAAGACCGCGATTCGTCCTTCAATATATATAGACAGAAGAAATGCCACGATCACCACACCAACGAGCGCGATTGTCGCTGTGAGAAAATCGAATAAGTCGAAAATAACAAAGAAAATTAGAATGGGGCCGAATTCGATGAAGAGATTTATAGCAAGTCGGGGTGAGAAATTTTTTTTGAGAAAGTTAATCATTTAAATTTTAATGTACCAAAATAGAACGGTTACCTATTAAATAAACTTAACACTACTTAATAAGCTATATTATATTTTAACATTTTTCAGACTATCTTGGAAAAATTTCTGTAATCTTTTTCAATTCTTCATTAACAACATCCAATTTATAAACAACTGAAAGACCGTGCAGAGTTTCATCTAAACAACCATACACATACTCCACGTACCAAGGCGCATTCTCATCTCTAACATCAGTTGGAAAAAAATTGACTGAGTAGCAACTATTTTTTAACTTATGCCCAGCAATTTCTATACCCTCGAATGGTTCCCGCTTTAAAATTGCAGTCGTCTCTCGCTCTGGATTTTGCCAATACACAAAAACATACTCTTTGCTAGGCAGGGTCAAGGCAATTTCATCTTGTTCAAAACTTGTTATATCAAAAAGTTGAGTGTGGGTATTTGTATCTGTATCCCACAAACTAAAAACTCTCGAATACGCTCCCGCATCACCAAATACCCAGCTAATTACAACCTTGTTATCAGTGGTTAAATATATTGATTGCGGTGTTAATGCATTAGACCAATTGAACGGTCCTGTCTTTTGATTTAGTATATTTGGTGTTAGATGTTCAGGATTATTTCTTTTAACTTCAAATATACAGTTATCACCCGACAGATAACCGAAACAATCTTTTGGAACAGAGAACCATTCAGGTAAATTAGTAAAACCCTCTCTCGATGCATAGAGAACTTTTAGCACATTTAAGCTGGTGTTCTCTGGCAGTACCCCAAAGCGTTCAAATATCGTGAAAAAATCTCCGTAGCTAAAACCCGTTGGAAACAAAATTTTTCCTTCAGATCTGAAATGATAGTCTCTGAGAATGTGTTCATCAGACATGTATGGGTAAACACGATACAAATAATATACAGTTTCCTCATCACTATATGGATTTTGTACCCCAGCATTATAAAGAAGTTTTATCTGAGCTTTTTCGTCTTCTTGAATGTACAACCTAACTCCGTCAGCCGTGGTTGTAACCAATCTCATCTCATAAATATTGTCTGTATTTTCCATAATCTGAACCTCAGAATTCTCCACTACCTCTTTTTCATTAATAAGTTCAGCTAAGCCTAATATCATAATCAGTGTAGTGAGGATTAAAGCGAACTGTATTATTTTGTTTAAAACTAACTGATTCATTTTGACAGCGAAGTACTTCTAATGCTTTGGCGGAGACGGAGGGATTCGAACCCTCGAGGGGGTTTAAAGCCCCTGCCTCTTTAGCAAAGAGGTACGTTAGACCACTCTGACACGTCTCCAAACGATGAGAACAGGTTACCATATTTTGTAATAAAATGAAATATTACTGAAGTTTTTGTTTGACATTTTTATGTTGTTTGTTATAAATAAATTAGCTTGTGGGGACATCCCCTATTCGGCACCATAGCTGATAGCAAGTAACAAAACCCCTTCATCGGGGTTTTGTTTTGCATTTCATAACACTGAAAAAATGTAACCGTCCTGTATCAATCTGTCGGATTACAACACGGATGTTGCGATGGCTTTCTTCAATTTGCCAAAACCTAGTAACTTTACCTTCAACAGTCATTTCTCTATAACCATTAGCGCGTTTCGATTTAGTAATTATCTGTACGGCACTTTCTATTAAACTTATTCGCACATAAATCTGTTTTCTTGTCCTTGTTATACCCTTTTTCCTTAGAATATGTTTAAAACCCCGGTTGTTAAAATATACTAACTGACCAGCCAAGGCAGAACATTTTATAAAGCCAATTTTGTTATATCTCAATCTCGCTTCGGTAATGAATTTATCCTCATTTCTCATGCGGGGATTTTAACAATTCAACATGAAATTCTGATAAAGAAGTTCTAAAGAAAAGATGATGGAAGCTATTGCATTTCAGAAGTCTCCTCCCTCGAAATCTGCTACAATATTCCCATGAACCTGAACGCAGAAATAACCAGCGAATTCCGTCTGACAACCATTCAAAAGAAGGCTCTCGACCGGCTAGGGTTAAAGACAATTTCCGATCTGTTGTCATATTTCCCTACCCGATATGGCAGTAGCGCAAGCGTGCAAAATATCGAGAGTCTGACCGAAAAAACTGACGCTACGATTTTTGGAACTATCAAGAAAATAAAAACTGGGCGAACTTTTCGTGGACGAACTCCAATTGCGGAGGCGACGATCACCGACGGAACTAATCTCGTCCGCGCGATTTGGTTTCATCAGCCATACATCGCAAAGCTTTTTCTCGAAGGCACGACCGTCCGACTCGATGGAAAAATCGGCAAGAAAAACAAACGAGGACAATTCACAATCACTAATCCGAAGATTGAGAAGGTCGATAACATTCCAATTACGACTGATCATTCACTTTTCAAAGAAGAAGTTGAAACCAAATTTTTTCCGGTGTATCCCGAGACGTCCGGACTGACTTCAAATTGGTTATATCACGCCATGCAAAGAATATTTTCTCGTGGGGCGCTGGATCAAATCGTCGACCCAATCCCCGCAGAAATTCTTGAGAAATATCATCTCCCTAGATTACGCACCGCGCTAATCTGGATTCACACACCACAGAAAGAATCTGACGCCACATCGGCCCGCAAGAGATTCGCTTTCGAAGAGATATTTTTCATTCAACTTTTGAAACAAAAAGATAGGCACGAGATCAAAGATAAAAAGTCATACAAAATCGAACCTCGCACGGAAGAAGTGCAAAAATTCATTTCCAAATTCCCTTTCGAAATGACTGGCTCACAGAAAAAGTCAGTCGAACAAATTCTCATCGACATGCGAAAAGATTTTCCGATGTCACGACTGCTCGAAGGCGATGTCGGTTCTGGAAAAACTGCGGTCGCTGCGGTAGCAGTTTTTGCCACTGTCGCCTGCAAATATCAGGCGGGCTATATGGCTCCGACAGAAATTTTGGCCAAACAGCATTTTGAAAGCTTCATCAAATTTTTCGAAGGTAGCGGTTTGAAAATTGGACTCATCACCAGTTCGGGTTGCAAAAAATTTCCTTCAAAGGTCAATCCGACCGATTCTACACCCATTTCGCGAGCGCAACTTTTGAAGTGGGTCAAAGACGGCGAGATTTCCATTTTAATCGGAACTCACTCTCTGATACAAAAATCCGTGGCCTTCAAAAAACTCGGACTCGTAATCATTGACGAACAGCATCGATTCGGGACAAGACAGCGCCAGAATCTGGTTCGCAAAGATGAACACATTCCGCACCTTCTCTCGATGACTGCTACACCTATTCCGCGAACTTTGTCACTGACGATTTATGGCGATCTGGATTTGTCATTGCTCGATGAAATGCCTTCGGGCCGAAAACCGATTGTCACTGAAATTGTCACGCCGACTCACCGCAAACATGTTTATGAAAAAATTCGCGCAGAAATTTCTGCCGGTCGTCAGGCCTATGTAATTTGTCCTCGCATCGATGAACCCGATCCAGAAAAAGCTTTCGCTATTCAGGCCAAATCTGTACACGCCGAAGCCCATCGCCTGCGCACCGAAATTTTTCCCGAAATGGAAATCGGCGAGATGCACAGCAAAATGACGCCGGCAGAAAAAGAAAAAATAATGCAAGAATTTTCTGAAGGCGAAATCGATATTTTGGTTTCCACATCCGTCGTCGAGGTCGGAGTGAACGTCCCGAACGCCACCAATATCATCATCGAAGGCGCCGAGCGATTCGGTTTGGCACAACTTCACCAATTGCGCGGTCGAGTTCTGCGCGGAAATCATCAGGCCTACTGCTACGTTTTCACCGATTCGAAAAGCGAAATGACGATAGCGCGTCTGAAGGCCCTCTCGACTGCCAAAAACGGTTTCGAATTGTCCGAGCACGATTTGAAGTTGCGCGGAGCCGGCGAATTACTCGGCGGTCGTCAATGGGGCATCAGTGATCTCGGCATGGAGGCCATCAAAAATCTAAAAATGGTTGAAGCTGCCCGCGCCGAGGCGACCGCCATAATAGAGCGCGACCCGGAGCTCTCTAATCTCCCAATTCTCAAAGAAAAAATTACCCGTGCAGGTCGAATTCACTTCGAGTAGCCACCTTTACTTTCAGCTTGAAAAATAATAGAATCTTGTCAGCTTGCACCAATAGCTCAGTTGGTAGAGCGCAGAGCTTATACCTCTGTGGTCCTAGGTTCGATTCCTAGTTGGTGCACAAATTATCGCGCCTGCAGTTTTGCCTTCACGTGTTCTAAATCAAAATGTTCAGAAGCAATTTTCTCTTCCTTGTCCAGATCTTTAAAATCTTTTAGAAGCTCCTGAAGTCTCTCAATATACGCAGCATTCACTTCATTAATCATTTCGATATAAGCCATAGAAATATCGGCAATGTATTTTCCCTGCTCATACATTTTGTTCTTCTTCAAATCAGCAATGATTTGTGTCGCCAATTTCGTAGAATCAATATTTTCCAAATCGATTTTTTTGGGTTGTGTTTTTCTCATGGCCATAATTATAGTTTATTAATTTTAGCGAAAGCCACTGCGCGATTGTGAATAATTTTATCTTCCTGCTTGCCACCCTTTGCAGTTTTAATTATCACTTTATTAATCGCCTCCCTAATTAGAAGTTTGACCTGATCTTTTTTCATGGAAGCAACCCCTGAATTCATAAATTCTTCCATACTCTTTTTTAGTGATCCCAATATTCCTTTATCTTTCTTATCGCCAGACAACACTTTCTCTACGTGATTATCGATTGCTTCTCGCGCCTTCAAATCAATTCTGTCCTGAATTTCTTTAATATCTTTTTCTGACAAAATATTTGCATCACCATACAATTTTGCGTCAGCATTTTTCTGCAAAATGTCTTGCGCACCCTGAATATCTTTTACTCCGGCGACCTTTGCCAAAATTTTATCAACCTCATCTTTTATTTTTTTCTTCGCAGCATCAATTGCCTCTTTTGCTTCTAGAAAAGCCCGAGCTAACAATTCTTTTGTTGTAGTATATCCTTCGTGAATTGCATTCTTTTGGAATTCAATTTCCTGAACCTTTTTTGAAGTAGTATATGCCTCAGCGATCTTTGCTTTGTATTGATTTTCGGTGTCGTGATTATATTTTTCTGCTCCAACCGTCGTTTTTATTTTTTCGCGCGCTTCACTTCTGGTCTTGCCATGATAACCGAATAGCGTCGCAGAATAGTGCGCGGCAGCATAAGGAATGTCAAACAAATACTTTTTAAATTTACCAACACTGTTTTTTAAAAAGCTATCTGAACTCAACAGCTTCATAGTATGCTCTTTATTTTCTTTTATCTTTCTACGAGCAGGACCGAAATATTTTGCAATTTCTGGAACATTATCAAAAGCTTCCTCGTACTCTGGCAACGACATCAATTTGTGATCTGGCAAAGTTTGTTTGTACTGCTCGGCTTTTGCTTCCAAATCTTTAATAGTTTTCTGTTGTTCGACGAGAACTGCGACCTGCTCGGAGTATTTCAAAATCTTGTCTGGGTCCTCGAAAGCTTCTCTATTGATATATTCATTCACACTATCTTTGCCCTCAGTATATTCAAATCCAGTAACCTGAGAAAATCTCTCATTTGCGACAGCACTGATCGTCTGAATTACTGATTCTTTATTTTTGAAAATTTCAAACAATTTTAAAGTTTCAGCAATGCTTCTATCTTCCAAATTTTTATTATCAAGCACCAAAAATTCTTCGAATCCGTCTGTTGACATAGCTTCCTCAAATTTCGCTAACTCTTCTTCTGTTGGTTCTTCTATTTTAACCTCAGGAGTCGGTTCGGTAGTTTCGGGCACGGTAACAGTCTCAGCAATTGGCTCTGTCTCTTCCACAGAATTTTCTGCATTATCCAGACCGGGTTCCCTATTTATCATAGACAAAAAACGATTAATCGTTTCTGAATCGGTGGCAGGATTTGCAACCATGTTGTTGTACATTCTGTTCAAAATTGCAATTCTTGGAGCCTCAACTTTCTCGGTTTTGCCAGATTCTTTTTTGACCGCTTCAGTTAGTTGGTCCTTGGCCATCTGATACTGTCTTGCCAACTCACCACCTGCATCATAAATTTGATTTCGAATTTCAAAAATCTCTTCACCACTCTTTGAAGAAAACATTTCTCCAACATTTTTAGACATCTTTTCCAACACATCATCGTATACCTTTGAAGTGTCGGCCGCCTCTGTTCGCGATCTCCTTTCTTGTCTTTGTTGAACCTTTTTCAACTTCATTTTATCAATTGTCTCTCGTTCTGGCATTTCAATATCATTTATAGAGCGACCGTGGGTCTGAACACGTGGCTGATTTTTCAAAGTCATCTTTTCTCTTTGTTCTGGTTGTGGAATCGGTTTTTTCTCTGGTTTTGGCAACTTGAATCCATCATTCCATTTCAAAATATCAGACATATTGGCGTCTGAAATTCTCATGAAATTCTGCTTGCCATTTGGAACATTTCCATGAATGACAGCGTTTCCTGTTTCTGGATCAAAATCTTCTAGCACCCAATCTACCATTTGTCCGTCATACTGAATTTTTACCTTCTGGCCCTTTTGGAATTCCTGCGCTGGCTCTTTTTTTATTTCTGGAGAAGTTTTTGGGGTATCGTGTTTTGGTCTAAGTTTAATACGAGATGCTGGGTTGTGTTTTGGGGCTTCAACTGGATTTTTTTCATCCTGTTGTTCGGGCACCACACCTGCACTAACTGCACCCTCGGAAATGGGTGTCCTGTTTTCTTTTGCATTTTGGATACCGTCAGCATTTAGTGCACGCTTATTCTGTCTTGGTTTGTCCATTTTTTTTTCAGAAGCACCGTCTTCAAGCATCTCTCTTTCTTGTGCCTCTCTCAATAATTTAGCGCTTCTGTCTGGTGCAGCAGCCTCTGCCTTTGCAAAAGCATCCTCTAAACTATTCCCAAAATGATTTTCACTCATATTTTTAATAATTAATTAATATGCCAATATTATACTCCAAAAACAGCTTTTGAGTGAAGTTTTTGCCATTTCAGAGTTTTTGGTATAATAGAGAAATGACAACACCAGAAAATCCATTCGATTTGGGGGAAGAAGACACAAAGGACAATTTAGATACTGATTACTATGACTTTACACCACTACATGAGAGTTTTCATGTGCTAGAGGCTAAAATTAGTGAGGCATTTCTCGCACCAAAAAATATCCAGAAAGTTATGGCTGGTATACAAGGCGATAAAGAAATGTACAAAGAGTTTAGGAGAGCAGAAGCATGGTTGGTAAAATCAAAAATTACCCCAACTGAAGAAAAAGCTATCACCGTCATGATCACCAAGATGTTGCAGGACGAAGATAAGGTACAAAGGATTAAACTTTACACATTCTATAAAAAACTTGGATTCGTTTAAAACAAAAAAACCGCGAGTTCGCGGTTTTTTATTTCTCCATTATCACTAAACTATCGCATCCTCCTTTTCCTTTTTCAGCGAATTTTTAACTTCAACACCATGGGCGGCGAGAAGCATTTCATATTCCTCCCTCTCTAGAGTCTCCACCTCCAACAATCGGCGCGCAATGATGTCGAGAACTTTTTTGTTCTCTGTGAGAATCTTTTCTGCAACAGCGCGAGCGTCTTCCATCAATTTTGAAACTTCAGCATCTATTTCACTGCCGACTTTCTCGGAATATTCTCTATCGTCGAGGCCCTGACCGAAAATTGTTCGACCGGAGCTCTCGAGGGCAATCGGCCCGAATTTTTCTGACATTCCATATTTTGTGACCATGTCTCGCGCGAGCGCAGAAGCAACCTGCAAATCGTTCGATGGACCAGTTGTAATGTCACCGAAAATCATTTTCTCAGTCACATATCCACCGAGGGTCATCGCCAAATCATCCAAAAATTCTCGGCGTGATTGCAACTTTCTGTCTTCAGTTGGTAATTTCAAAGTATACCCTCCAGCTCGCCCACGAGAAATTATAGAGATTTTGTGAACTGGATCGGCGTTTGGCAAAACACTTGCAACCAACGCATGCCCTGCCTCATGATACGCAGTAATCTCGCGCTCCTTTTTGGAAAGCAAATGGCTTCGGCGTTCTGGACCCAACATGACTTTTTCAATTGAACGAATCAAATCGAATTGCGAAACAGATTTTCGATTTTCACGAGCCGCGAGAATGGCGGCTTCATTAACTAGAGAATACAAATCGGCGCCAGAAAATCCTGGAGTTCGCGTTGCAATCAAAGCCAAATTAACATCCTCAGCGAGCGGTTTGTTTTTTGCCTGCACTGCCAAAATTGCCTCGCGATCTTTTCGGTCTGGCAAATCCAAAGTGACACGTCGGTCGAATCGTCCGGGTCGCAAAATAGCAGGATCTAAAACATCGGGTCGGTTTGTTGCCGCCATAACAATTACTTTGACATTCGGTTCGAATCCATCCATCTCCACCAAAATCTGATTGAGAGTTTGCTCGCGCTCATCGTTTCCTCCTCCTGTGCCGACACCTCGCGCTCGTCCGACAGCATCAATTTCGTCGATAAAGATAATTGATGGCGAAGCAGCTTTCGCTAGTTTAAATAAATCGCGAACTCGTGAAGCTCCTACTCCAACAAACATTTCCACGAATTCTGAACCGGAGACTGAAAAGAAATTCACACCAGCCTCGCCCGCGGTCGCGCGCGCAAGCAATGTTTTTCCGGTTCCCGGCGCACCCATGAGTAAAATTCCCTTTGGAATTTGCGCACCGATCTCGATGAATTTTTTCGGATTTTTTAGGAAGTCCACAATTTCTGCGAGTTCAACTTTGGCCTCCTGATTTCCGGCGACATCTTTGAAAGTCACTTTCTTTTTATCGCTCGGATTAAACAGTCGCGCGTTGGCCTGTCCGAATGTGAAAGCTTGCATGCCGGCACCCTTCACCTGTCGTGACAAATACCAAATGATGATTCCAATCAGCAAAATTGGAAACAAAAATGGAGCAACCATCGCAAACCAATATCCGAATCCGCTCGGATTTTTAATTTCAATAGACAATTTCGACAATTGATCTGGAGTAATTCCGTAATTTGCTAAAGTTTCAGAAAGAGCGGCGTCAGATTCTTTTTGAGTTTTCTTTACCAATTCTGTATCGCCTTCTTTTTTGTATGTGGCAGTAATTTCATTTCCGCTGAGCTCGATTTTTGTAATCAATTCAGTTTTAATGTCGGCTGCCAATTGTGACAAAGCGATGTCCTCCACATTTTTCTTCTGCTCAGCAACGAAAGTGTACAAAAACAAAATCATTAGAATGATAATGAAAGTGGTGCTGAGATTTGCTAGAAATCCTGCCGGCTTTTTACCTCTCGGTGCCTGTTTCTGCTGTTTTGGACCTTGTCCTCCTTGCCCTCTCGGTGGCATCTGATTGTTTTTGTTCATAGGGCATATTATACATAAATGGGCTGGAATATAAAGCAAAAAAGTATACCCAAATTTCACCTTCTCCTCTGCATTTGCTAATATATAGTCAATGTCAAATTTAATTGAAAATCGCAAAGCGGGTTTTAACTATGAAATCGGCGACAAATACGAGGCGGGTATCGAGCTCGTTGGTCACGAAGTTAAAGCAATCAAAGCTGGCCGTGGCAACATGGTCGGGTCATTTATTGTAATTCGTGGAAATGAAGCGTTTTTGGCAGGGATGGAAATTCCCCCATTTCAGGCAAAAAATACTCCAGAGAATTACGACCCTCGTAGACTGCGCCGACTATTGCTCGCAAAACGCGAGATAATGAAGCTTCAAACAAAGGAGCAAAAAGAGCGTTTGACATTGATACCACTTTCGTTGTATAATAAAGGGAGTTTAATAAAAGTCTCATTCGCCGTGGCGCGTGGAAAACAGAAAACTGACAAACGACAGACAATTCGCCGTCGCGAAGATGAACGAGAGATGAGCAGAACTTTGAAAAAATTGCGATAGTATTTAAACAGGTCATTCACTGAGAGAGTTCGATTTTTGTCGAGCCTTTTCAGGGGATGATCGGCTTCGATACATGATCGTTAATATATGTGCAGAATAGAGCTTGAATAACTCTCGAAACTGTTCAAAAAATACAAATGCAAAGAATTCTATCGTAAGCCCTTACTTTAAGGCAAAAGATCTCGCATTCGCTCTCGCGTAAGCCAGAACGACGGTCTACTTCCCTATGTCTGATACGGAAGTCAGAACGTTAAACATCAGACTAGAAAATAGATTCGCTCTTAATTTATTTTCGAAACCCTAGGAGATCGGGTGAGTTACATTTCGTTTACTCTAAAGTGCTCGCCTCAGACCAAAAAGTAAACTACATTCTGTAGATGCATATATTAATCTCGTGTACACGCGGGTTCGATTCCCGCCATCTCCACAATGAAATAACCACTCAATAAAGTGGTTATTTTTTATATCTCTTACACAACTCAAATATAAATATTGTTATAAAGACAACTAAATGAGTTAGAAGCACTATTAAAACCCTTACTATTCCAAAAATATCAAGCTCGCCTTGACTCCACCTGATGAAAAATAGAACTCCCACTACAATTTCTAACAGAATTAGAATATTTCTTCCTTTGTTTTTCATGTTTTTATAATCATTGAACTACTGGATTATTAATATTGTCTCTGTAATTTCTGAGTGACATATGTGAATAGGTAAAACTCAATTTGTTTTCCCCTGGTTGAACATGTGGGAAATGAATGTTCAAGTCATCTTTATAATAACCAGTGAGTGCAACATGACTATTAACGACATATTCCCATCCATCTTTTATTAATATTTCGGCTATTCTAGATATTTCTTGAGCCCTCTCTTCAGTAGTCAATTGATCATGACTAACACAACTATAGGCAGGATTTATGGAGCCCATAATAATATCCGATTTTGCTCTATTGTATTCACAATCTCCCTCAAATTTAATTTTTTCAAAAACATTCTCCCTATCAAGAAGGTGCCTTGATACCATCTGTGAGACCCAGAGAGTTGGAAAAGTAAAAGATACAATCACAAACACGACGATCAGACCAGAAATAAAAATGATAATATTTTTCTTAAGTACTTTCTTCATATACAAATCATCTTGTTGTTTTTTCATAGCTATAAAGAATTAATAAAAAAGAGAGACGCCCAACACAGGTAATGCTGGTGGGCTTTTTTATTTCTTCGCAAACCCCTCCAAAGCCCTCATCGCCTCGACAGGAACCATGTAAACAACTGTGTTGCTCTGATCAGATGACATGTCGTTGATAGATTGCAAAGTTCGCAAGTGCAATGCACCTGGAGTGTTTGCCAACATCGCAGCAGCTTTGGAAATATTTTCTGAAGCCGCCAATTCACCCTCAGAATTGATAATGACCGCTCTCTTCTCTCGCTCTGCCTCTGCTTGCTTTCCAATTGTTCTCTCCATCTCTGGTGGAAGGCTGACATCTTTCAATTCCACATTCTGAACTTTCAAACCCCAATTGTCAGTTTCTTTATCAACAATTTCTCGAATTCGATCGGCGATTTTATCTCGACTAGAAAGTAGTTCGTCGAGGGTAACTTCACCAACAATATTTCTCATCGTAGTCTGTGCGTATTGCGAAATAGCATATCTGAAGTCTTCAACTTCGATTACCGCCTTGTTCGCGTCACTAACTTTGTAATAGATGACGGCGTTCACCCGCACAGAAACATTGTCTTTTGTTATGGCATTCTGATCTGGAACATCGACAGCCTTGGTTCTAATATCGACCTTCTGATGTGTTTGAATAATCGGCCAAACTATTCTCCAGCCCGGTTCCATAATCGAGGTAAACTTTCCAAAAGTAAATTTTACTCCCCTCTCATATTGATTGATCTGGCGAATGCTGGTGATGATGATAAATAAAATTGGTGCGATGATTGCGAATGTCATGTTTTTTTAATTAAGGTTAATGGAGTAATTATATCATGGAGATTTTTTGTTCTTAAAATTAAAGTTTTTCTGTGATTGACAAATGGCTTCTGTTTGCTATAATATATCTATCTTATCAGGAAAAAGCATAGCTATAGGTTCCGTCCTATAGAGGTGCTTTTTCATTTAGGGCGAGATAGTATTTTTCTCAGCTCGTTCAGATAAACAATTTTTTGCTTTGATTCAGCTTTCAAAATGCTAGAGCACTCGTTTATATTGGGGCTTATAACAGTTTTTAATTTCCCTCTACGAATTAATAACCTTACCGTCGAATAAAAATCACCGTCGCTCGTAATAACAACTGCGCCTTCATAATTTCGTATTCTAGTTAAAATATACAAGACCATATCAGAATCACAATTCCCTTTCACGATATAATTTCGTCCAATTACAACGGGCTTAAAAATTAAGATGTATCCACAACTTCGTAAAAAAGAGTAGAACTTTTTATTTCTCTTAATGTAACCAATGAAAACAAAAATTCTTTTGCAAGAATATTTTTCTCTCAAATAAACTGAAAACCTCAACCAATCCAATTCCCATCCTAGAATACGGACACCCATTGTTAGGTTTTGTGCGTCAATAAATGCAAAATTCTTTTGTTTGGAATACATAACCGCAACATATCAAATATTGAAGCTCAAACCAACAAAAAACTTTATATTTTCTTTAGGCTTTCTTTATAATAATTTTAGGAAATCTCTTCACTTTTATGTTCTTTCACAAACTCATCCCAAGCACACTTAAAATCTGCATCATTTTCAATCAAGTAATCAAAAGACCCAACATTTTTGATTTTACCACTATCTAATATCACTATACGATCAAAATATTTCAACAAATTCATCTTATGTATTGAGGCGATAATTGTCGCCTGCTTGAAATTCTCAAAAATATTTTTGTAGATTTTTACTTCATTAACAGAATCAACAGAGCTGGTTGACTCATCGAGCAAAATGATATTTTTTTCACTAGAAAATAGCAGCGCCCGAGTCAAAGCAAGTCTCTGTTTTTGACCGCCAGATAAATTAACACCCTTCTCATTCACAACTGAATCAATTTTTCTTGGTAGGTTTTCTATAACATCACTGAACATCGCCGCGTCAGAAGCTTTCTTAATTTCATCATCATCAAAATCCAAAAGCAAAGTGATATTCTCTTTGATACTTGCCGAAAATACCTCTGGTTCCTGCGGAACGAGAGTAGATCGCAGATCTAGATCAACAAAGTTTGTTTCAAAATATTGTCCTCCATCTACAGAAACCGAAGCCTTGGCACTATCATACATTCCGTGAATAATTTTTAGCAAGGTCGATTTACCAGATCCACTCTCTCCAACTACTGCAACCTTCTCTCCTCTTTTAATGTTCAAGGAAAAATCAGACAGATCCAACTTATTTTGGGCTGAACTATATGTAAAGTTCAAGTTTTTAATTGAAATGTCGCTCCAATTTTCAAAACTCTTTCTGCGAATTTTACTTATTTTACTAAACTCTAATTCGACTGGTTCAATATTTTGCATTCTCGCTTTGTCGATAATCATCTCTTCATATACTCCGGCAAATGTATAGTAGACCTCGACTAAATTCTGAAGATACATATACAAAGTTGAGATTGTTCCGGCCTGAATTAACAAATTATGAGAGTTTTGAAACCAGACATAAAATGCAATTGGAACTACAACCAGACCAGTGAAAAACATTCCACCAGTAAACCATTTTGTTTCCATCAAGATCTTATTCTTGCTAAATATCTTCAATGATGCCCAACTAGATTTCATGATACTACCTAAAATTGGCATGTGAATACCAAGGACTTTAACAGTAGTAATGTTAGAGAGACTATCGAACACTTTTGCAGATGCACGATTTTCAAGTGTATTAATTTCTTTATATTGAGGCACCAATCTTTTATCAAACTGAAAAATCACAGCGAACGCGGCGATTAGAATCACAAGCGACATAATTCCAACATAAACGTTGAAATACATGAGAACTGCAGTCGTTCCAATCGCACGAATCAAGACTTTGACCACATTAAAAGTATGACGAGAAAATCCAAATATGGCTTCCGTAGATTTGTTAATTTTATCTATCGTGTCCCCCGAATCATGGTCTGTGTGCCACGAAAGAGGTAAAGAGAGCACGCCGTTGTATAGATATTTTTTATAATTTCTATCGATCTTGAATGCTGTGATATTCTCTAAAATTCGTGATGGTCCGTGAAAAACCCATCCCAGTAAATCAATTAGGAACAAGGCGCCGAGCAAAACGAATAAATAACTAACATTGCTCAAACCACCGACCTGAACTTGATTAATTATCATTCCAAAAACAATTGGTGGCAGCAGCCAAACTAATTGTCCAATTGCAGATAAAATCCAAAATAAAACAACAGTTTTTCTATGTTCGCCTGCGAATTTCCACATTTTCCTGAAGAGGAAAATTGTTGGCTCTTTCTTTATAATTGAAAACATTAGAATATTCTAACATTTTTGCTTTTTTAAAGGTACTAACTCAAACAAGCACCCACGGTAATTATTCGTCAATTACATCTCAGCAATCTGCGAACCGATTTCATTCCAAATCTTATTTGCTCCCTGCCCCAATGCCCAAACAGAATATCCACGCATATTATATTTTGAAATTATTTCCTGCTTCAAATTAAAACTTTCCTCATTATCACACCAGACAATTGTCTCCATTTTATCTTTAACATATTTAAAGTATTCGGCACCGAGAGCTTCATCAAAACCACGAGTCTTGCCCTTCTTGGCTTTCTTGTAATTCTTCTCCGCGATTTCGTAGGTCGCAGTACCAATCTTTTTGCCGTCCTGCCAAACGTAACAGTAGAAAGGAATGCCGAGCGAAAGTTTCTGAGCCGGTGCTTGTTTTGTGATGTATTTTAGAATTCTCTCAACGTATGGAATCGAAGCGACCGGCCCCTCAGTTTTTGGATCATCATAAGTCATTAGAGAAAGAAAATCTGAATTGGCTGCAAGTTTTTTGTAATCGTAGGCACTACTCCAATCTTGATTTTTAGAATTGCGCTCATAGTCGCGGTCTCGCACAATAACCGCAACACTAAATTGCAATCCATTCTCTTTCATCTTTTTATAAGTCTTTGCAACGAAATCAGAATACATGTCCCGATCTAGATGATTTATATTTTCAAAATCAAATTGCCAACCGACGTATTTCTGTCTCTTGGCTTCCTTTATCATGAAATCAATAATTTTATCCTGCGCACTCGGTGTAATTAAAATCGTGGACATCAGAACTTTATCAAATTTATCCTGAACAATTAGAGGCATTGTTGGCACGGATTTTCTTTTTGCCTCAGTAATAATTTTTTTGTTCAGAGGTTTTGATATGGACAAATCCTGCTCGACCTCGTAAATTTGCGGTGCAACAATGTCGATGTGCTCGTAATTTTTTTTAAAGTCATTCAACCCGTTCTTGTTGTTGAAGAAATAAAAAATTCCTTCTGCAGATACTGATGAAAACGGCAAAAGCAAAAGCGCGACAATCAAGATTTTGTTCATGCACTCATTCTAAACTTTTTTGGAAACATCCACAAGAAAATTTCCAGACAAGGAAGACCTACCAATCAAAACCGGCTTGGACATACCAGCACGATTAGACAAATTCAAAATCATTTCTACTTCTCTACCTGCAATTACAACTTTTGTATCGATTTGATATCTTCTCTCTTTCGAAGTATTAGATCGGCGAACAATGCTTCTTCTAAAGTTGTGGGCTTCAAAAACTTTTCCATCAAATTGTGGATGGGTGGGATCAAGAAGTGTAAACCGCAATAGTTTTTTGCCGTCTGTTTCAACTTCGACAATGTGTGTGCAGTGAATTGCGGAATTAAAGGCTCCGGTGTCAATTTTGGCTTCAATTCCAAAAATACCGAACTCCGGCAAATCAATTTCCTCTATTCGACCAATTATAGTTTTCTCATTCATATTAAAAGCCTAACACAATTTAACAATTAAAAAAGGCCCGGGGTCGCATGTTCATCACATACAACACCCGGACCCTTGGGGCCGAGGGGATTAGCCCTTGACCGGCTCGACATCCCACCACCACTGATACTGAATCGAATCGAGGTTGGGCCAATCGAACCAGATTTCCCACAGTCCCGCCGACGGCAGATTCACCACCGAATAGAAGTTACTCACCGTCAGTGAGAGCTCCTCTCCGGTGTTGAGGTTCTTGGCGTACAGGGTCTTCGGGATTTCACCCGAGGTTGTCTGTGCCACCATGAAAAACTGCCGTGCGCTATCCGCCTGAAGTCGAACAACGGGAGGAATCCCGCCGTTCTCCTTGGATTCAGGTTGGACCTGCAGAATGTCGGTGTACAGCAGACTCCAACCGAAGTCATAAACACCTTCAATGTTTGCATCCACATACGGAATCACGAACACATCAGGAATCACAGCCTCGCCCTCACCACGACGAAGCGGAGCAACAATTGTCTTGTAAACTCCGTCCTTCTCCGTAGTAACAGCGATTTCTCCGTTGACACCAGTGTACTGGGTCTCGAAGGAAATCTCGCCGTCCGCAACTTCTAGCCATTTCGTCTCGCGAAGGTTCCCTTTCTCATCGCGGATCAGCACTTTCGCACTGACCACGTCGTCAAGATAAATCGGAATCCTCCACGCCAGTCCGAGTTTGTACCCGAGCATGGATGCCGGAACCTGCCAACCACCCTTGCCGAGCTCGAGCTTCCCCGAGTTGGACGAGCCATAATAGAGGGCACGCCCTCGTATGTCATAGAGGCAAGTGAACAGATAAAATTCGTCCTCTGTTGGCCTGGCCAACGAGAACGTCATTTGTTGTCCGTTCAGCTCATCCAGGATTTCGAGCTTATTCACCCGATCCCGGACGCTCGCACTCACGACTGTCTCGGTCGAACTCTCCGCAACAATCCCCGCCGAATTGATGGAGGTATAGCCTCCGTCGACGATCGACATGGTGTAGCGGTTGAGGTCGTCTTTGGACGACACCATCCACAGCGGGTTTTCCACCGTGGTCTGGCCGATGACGGAACGCGCGAGCGCCCACATCATCACGATCATCATTGCGGTCATGTTCTTCATTTTGTCTCCTTTTGAAATGCCCTGTTGGGCTCTGTTAGAGTGAAATATTGGTCTTGAACGAAACCGTCGCCGGCTTATTTGTGTCGATCTGAAGCGGAAGCGGTGCCTCCGTCTCGTCGATCATCGGTGCGGGCACGGCACGGCTTTCGCCGAAACCATTTCCGCCACAACCCCGCTTCATCGCTTCTCGGCGACTCAGCAGAATTAGCAGTGCAGCGATAATTATCGCGCACGTCAGCCCGAAGGCCAAAGCTATTCTCTTGCTCATACAGTATTCTATCCTTGGTTGTGCCCCATTTCTGAGGCGGTTTGTTTTGAATGTGCTCCGCAGTATCTTATCATAAATAGATAAAATGTCAATACCTGTAATTTAGTCACCCCGTCTTTTGTCCACCCCTCCCTAAACCAGCCAAAAACTTCAATAAAACCGTTGCAATTCCAAAGGAAACGTGGTACTATACACCGCAAGGTTGCTTTATTGGCAACATTTTTAAATTATTATAGAAACTTTGATAAACAACAAATTCACAAGCAGAAACAACAGCCGAGCCAGAGTCAATGATATGATTCGAGCCAAGGAATTGCGCGTAATCGGCGCACAGGGGGAAAATCTAGGGATAATGACACTCGAAGCCGCTTTAGCCGCCGCCAAGGCCGCCGGAACGGACCTCGTCGAGATATCAGCCGCCTCAGTCCCCCCTATTGCAAAAATCACCGATTATGGTAAATTTCTTTACGAACAAAAGAAGAAGCAAAAGGTGGCTAAATCAAAGGTTCATAACGTTGAAGTCAAGAACATTCAAATCAAGGTCGGTACAGATGAGAACGATCTAGGAATCAAAGCCAAAAAATCATCAGAATGGTTAGCAGAGGGTCACAGATTGAAAATCGACCTTTTCCTACCAGGAAGAACGAAATACATGGAGAAAGACTTCCTAGAATCACGAATCGACAGATTCCTCAAGCTTCTAACTGTTGAATACAAAATCGCAGATCCAGCCAAGAAAAGTTTGAAAGGACTTACAATGATAATTGAGAAAAAATAAGATGAGAAACAAAACAAACAAATCATTCAGCAAGAGATTGAAAGTCACCAAAGGTGGCAAAATACTTTCCCGAAAACCAGGACAGTGTCATTTCAATGCAAAAGAAAGTGGACGAAGCCAGCTCGGAAAGAAAAAAATGCAAACTTTGAATCTTTCTAATGTCGACAAAAACAGATTCTTAACAAATATTTAATTTTAATAACATGTCACGAGTAAAAAGAGGCGTTATTGCCAACAAAAAGAGAAAAGGAGTTCTAGCGATGACCAAGGGTTATCGTTTTGGACGAAGCAAAAAAGAGGCCCTCGCAAAAGAGGCAATTCGACACGCAGGTAGCTATGCCTTCCGAGATCGACGCGACAAGAAAAGCACTTTCCGAAATCTTTGGAACCTTAAAATCAACGCAGCTGCACGCCCATTGAACATTAGCTATAGCAAATTGATTGGTGCTCTTAAAAAGAAAGGTGTCATTATCGACAGAAAGATTCTCGCTCAACTAGCTGAATTCGAGCCAGAAACATTCGCAAAATTAGTAGCTGAAGTAAAATAGTTTCTCATCGAAAAACCGCCATCTCGGCGGTTTTTTGTTACTTCAACTCAACAGTCTCTCCCTCCGTTGGATGCACTGCATCAACTCCCCATTCATCTCTCAATCTCTGTGCCAAAAACATTGCGGTTTGCGGTTCACCCATTACACAAAATACTTTCTTTACGGTATCTGCTGTATGTCCGACAAATTCGACCAAATGATCTGAATCCATATGCGAAGAATATCCGTTGATAACCTCTACCTCCGCCTTTACATACACTGTTTCTCCATTAATACGAACGGAGCGACTCTTTTCAAGAATTTGCCTACCGAGCGAACCGGCAACTTGAAACCCAATAAACAAAATTCCGTTTTTTGGATCCGCCAAATATCTTCTCTCGTGTTCCATTATTCTACCTCCAGTAGACATTCCTGCACCAGCCAAAATAATTTTTGGTCCTTCAATGTTGTGAATTCTCTCTGAATCTTTCGCATCACTAGTCATGTAAAGTTTTGGGAAGTCAAAAATCTGATCCCCTGACAATATTCGGGCTTGCACTTTTTCATTAAATGCAGAGAATTGCTGCGCGTATATTTCCGTCAATTTAATACCCAGGGGCGAATCAAGAAATACGGGAACCGATTTAATCTGTTCCTCTTCAATCATCTCATTCATCTCATGCAAAATTACCTGAGTTTTTTCTAATGAAAAAACCGGAATGAGTAACGTTCCCTTTCTCTCAATAATCCTCTGAATAAAATTTTTCAATTTTACTTTTCTGTTTTCCTTGTCTTCATGATTTCTGTTTCCGTATACGCTTTCCATAACCAAATAATCGACACCTTCAGGAAATTCGGCGTCGCGAATTAATGGTGTTGGAGAATTTCCCAAATCCCCCGTGAATGCGATCTTTTTATTTTCTGGCACATATGTAATCTGAATTATCGCAGAACCCAAAATATGCCCCGCATCTTTTAGATATATTTTAAAGTCGGCGTTTAAATCGAATTCAGTGTGATATTCAATAGTCTTCCACATCGATATAGCCTTGTCTGCGTCCGCCTGAATATAATTCGGCTCCATATCATGTTCCTTTGCCTCTCTCTCATTAATTTTTACAGAGTCTTCAAACATCACCTTGGAAATTTCCAATGTGTTTGGAGTTGAAAAAATCTGTCCACGAAAGCCGTCTTTGACCAGCTTCGGAATTCTCCCAATATGATCAGCATGTGCGTGAGTGACAAAAAGATAATCAATCTCTGCTGGATTATACGGGAATGGAGCACGATTCGGATCATCTTTACCCTTCTCAGCAGAACCCTGTTCTAATCCACAATCGACGAGAATTTTTATTTTACCGTCAGTTAGCAGGAAGTTTGCCCCAGTCACAGAACCAACACCTCCACAAAATTTTAATTTTAAATTACTCATTTATTTTTCCTTTACCATAATAAAATGCAGAGAAAGCACCGATCGTATCCATAATAACATCCAGAATTGTGTCTGCCCTATCTTCAAACAAATCAGTTAGACCGTAAAACAACTCCCACAACTCCCAAGCCAATCCAACAATCAAAACTGAAGCGACCGTAATGAATAGCAACATCTGCCATTCGCGAATATTTTTTGTGAAGTTGATCCAGCCAGATGTAAAAAATACAAACATTGCCAGAATTCCAATTAAAAAACCGCCGAGAAAGTGCATCGGAATATCATACCATTCAATCGCCCAATACAGAGAATATACGAGCGCCATTTTATGCAAAAGAGCAACTAGTAGCGCAACAACAAAGACCTCAACAATTAATTTTTTCATCATAACCTCTCTTAACATAGAAACATTATACCAAAATATAAAAAACCCACGAGGAATTGTGGGTTTTTTAATGGGAGGGATGAATATACCTAGTTTGAAACTAGGTGGGTACCCGCAAGTTTATGCCAAGGCACAAACTGATTTAGGGCGACCCTGAAATTTTATATCTAGAAATATTCATCCACCCAGAGACAATTATATACCCCGTCCGGAATGAATCAAGTGGAAACTTTATCTAAACTTTATCTATTCCAAAATACCGTCCAAATTAACGTCGTAGAGGATTTGTTCTTGGACTAAACGATACTCAACTATGTCACCTTCTTTCATCCAAAGACCGATTTCACCATTTGCCTCCTGTGGAGAACTCGATGCATGAATCAAATTTCTAATCGAACGACCGACTAAATCTGATAATTCATATGAATCGATGACGTAGTCACCGCGCAAGGTTCCAACATCTGATGAGAGCGGTTCTGTGCTTCCAACTAATTTCCGAACAATACCGACAGCGTGCGCCCCCTGCCAAACCATCACAACGACTGGTCCAGAAGTTAGATAATTTTGTAAATGATTCAGAATATTTCTACCTGCTTCGACTGGATCTGTGTAAGGACACTGTTTTCCATTTTTTTCGTATGCAGTGATTGATTTCATTCCCGCCTTTCTCATCCATTCTGGGTCGAGCAAATAGTGTTTCTCGATCAATTCTTTGGTTGGTACCATAAATTTCAACGCCACCAATTTTAATCCTGTTCTCTCAATTCTTTTAATCACCTCACCTATTAAAGATCTCTGGACTCCGTCTGGTTTTACCAAAACCAATGTGCGCTCTTTTTTTATTTCCATGCGGATATTTTAGCATAAAATTCGGCAATTTCATCTGGAGTTTTTTCTTCAATTTTCATTAAAAAGTCCCCGATCTCGGCTATCTTTTCAGAATTATTTACAGGATCATTCTCGACAAGTTTAGTAAACATATCCATAATCATTTGTGTTAGTTCGAGATTATACTGATCCAAAGTAATCACGCGCTCATCAACGTTTTGATGTAAATCGGATTCCAAATAGTCGTGCCTTTCCTGAGCACGATCGTCACTTTCTCCTGTATAACCTTCCATATTCATACGAAAATTCTATCACAAATCTGTTAAAATAACCGGACCTTTTTCAGTAATTGCTACAGTGTGTTCAAACTGTGCAGACAGAGAACCATCACGAGTTTCGTAGGTATAACCATCACGCATGAGACGAATTTCGCCTCCACCGAGCCCAAACATTGGCTCAATGGCAATAACCATCCCTGGCACTAATTCTTCGCCTTGACCCTTTTCTCCATAATTAGGCACATATGGGTCCTCGTGCACCTCGAAACCCACTCCGTGACCACTGAGACTCTGCATAATCGAGAGATTTGATTTTTCAGCCACTTTTGAAATCGCCGCGCCAATATCTCCAACATGATTTCCTACTCGGGCCTGTTTGATTCCGGCCATTAGTGCCTCCTTGGTTCGAGCAACCAATTCTTTAACCCTTTTATCCTTCACACCCACCATCACCGTAACTGCATGGTCTGTAATCATTCCCTCGTAGACAAGCCCGCCGTCGAGAGTAACCAAATCGCCTTCTTTAATAATTTTTGGATTTTCATTTGGGATTCCATGAACAATTTCTTGATTGATCGAAATGCAGATGTTTGCGGGATAAGGTCGTTTTGCACCGAGCGGTGTATAATTCAAAAACGCCGATTTTCCCCCGGCTTTGGCCATCAATTTCCCCGCCATCTTGTCGAGTTCGGCGGTCGAAATACCAGGTTTGACCTCTTTTGTTAAAGTATTTAAAATCGTCGCCAGTTTTTTTCCGCACTTTCTCAATGTTGCAATTTGTTCTTTTGTTTTTAGACGAATCATATTTTCAAAGCTTTCAAAATATCTGCATGCACCTCCTCCACAGTCTGCTCGCCGTTTATTTCATAAAAATTGTGTGCGTCGTGATTGCGGAAATATTCGACGACTGGCATAACGTCTTTTTCAAACCAAGCCATTCTATTCATTAAACTAGACATGTTCACATCGTCTCCTCGTCCACGTTTTTTCATTTTATCAATCGACCATTCAGGTGAAGTTTTTATATAAACAATCTCCACGTTTTCTCTTTTAAAAAATGCGAAAACAGATTCCAAAATGTGGGCTTCTCCGATTCGGCGCGGTGTTCCGTCAATGAGCAAATGCTTGTCCGCCGTCAAATTTTCAATCAATTCACTAACCCAACCCCAAACAGAGAGAAATTCTGGCTGCAATTCTCCTCTCAGCGAAATATCACGCGCCAACTGGCTTGCATAATATTTATCAGCGATAAATCGACGAAACCGCGCTCCCGCCTCCAAATGGAAAAATTCGCGACTATCATTCTGTGCGAAATAGTCACGTAATAATTCGATCTGAGTTCCCTTTCCACAACCCGAGCGACCAATAAATATAATTGTTTTAAGATTCATTAATTGTATTTTACGATTTTTCTCGCACAAATACAACCTAGTACTCTCTCATTGAGACCTGTGAGTCGATTTTCTTGACCAAATCAATTGCCACTGAAACTGCAATCAATAATGAAGTTCCACCGATTGTGAGTGTTGTAATTCCAGTTAGTCCCTGTACCACGATTGGGAGTACCGCAATTGCACCCAAAAATAGACCTCCGACCAATGTGATTCTAGCCAAAATGTGCCCAATATGTTTAGCAGTTGATTCTCCAGGGCGAACTCCGGGAATAAATGCGCCTGATTTTTGCAGATTCTTTGACATTCCTTCTGGATCGAATGTAACTGAAGTATAGAAATATGTTAACAAGAACACCAACAAGAAATACAGAATTCCGTAATATAACTGATTGCTTAGGAACGCTGTAACATTTCCTGCGATTGTCTGAATGGTTGCATTAGTTGAATTTACGAATAGGTTTGCAATCATGTTTGGCAACATCAAGACTGACAAAGCAAAGATGATTGGAATAACTCCGGCCATATTTAGTCGCAATGGAATATATGTTGTTTTGCTCATTTGTGAAGCAACGCCTGTCGCCTGTTTTGCATGAGTCACAGGTACTGGTCGTTCTGCCTCGGTAATGAATACAACCCCGGTGATAATCACGAGACCGACAATTGCGAATGCAATATATGTTGGCAACATTGTTGGGTCGTATGCAAAAATAATTTGCTGAATTGAGCTTGGCAAACTAGCCACGATACCAGCAAAAATAATCAAAGACATTCCGTTTCCAATTCCGAATTCTGTAACCAATTCTCCCAACCACATTAGCAACATGGCGCCTGCGGTTATAACAACGAGATTTGTTGCCATTTGAAATCCTGACAAATCAGGCAAAATGTTTCTCTGTTGCAATATTAAAATGAATGAAAGCCCCTGCACAATTGCGAGTGGAATTGTGAGTACTCTAGCGTACTGATAGAACTTTCTCTTTCCGTATTCACCCTCCTCTGAATGCATTGACTTCATTTTTGGTGAAATCATTGTCAAAACCTGCATGATGATTGATGCGGTAATATATGGACCGACACCGAGCATTACAATAGATAGACCAGATAGTCCGCCTCCTGAAAACATATTCAATAGCCCAAAGAAATGGTTGCTATCCAAAAAGTTTTTCAAAGCGAAAGTATCAACTCCAGGAATTGGAATTGCTGCCAATAATCGAAATACTACAAACGCACCTAGTACGAAGTAGATTTTCTTTGACAAACTCTTATCGCTGAAAACCAACTTCACTTTTTGGAAAAAAGCCTTTATCATAATTATTCTATTTTACCACCTGCCTTCTCGATTGTCGCCTTGGCTGAAGCAGAAACTGTGCAGTTTCTGATAGTTAGTTTTTTATCTAGTTCGCCACCTGAAAGAATTTTAACAGCCTCAAGTTTGCCGCTCATCTTTCGAATTAATCCTTTTTCGTTCAAAACAACAGGAGTTACTCTGTCTCCACTCTTGAAATTATTGTTCAACTGCGCAATTGTAACAACCTTGAATGGAGTGTTAACTGGCTGGAAAATGTTGATACCTCGTCCTCGCAATTTAGGAATTTTCTTGATCATGTCACGAATTTCAGGTCGCTTTTTGTGACCAGCACGTGCATTCTGTCCTTTCTGTCCTCGTCCAGCAGTTCTACCTCTCTTGCCTCCTCGTCCGACTAATTTTGAAGCTCGATTAGCTGTTTTTCTTTTTAGTTGATGTGTTTGCATGGTTTTATTTCTTAAGCAATGACAAAGCCTGAACTGTAGCGCGAGCAATGTTCAATTTGTTTTTGCTACCTGACAAAATTTTAGCATTTACATCTGTGATTCCGGCTAGAACCAAAACGTCTCGAACGGCGCTTCCTGCGATCAAACCACGTCCTTTGGCTGGCATGATTGAAACGATAGCGCTACTATATTTTGTTTTGACATCGTGTCTAATTGAATTTGTAACTGTTCTTTTTACATCCAATAGATTCTTCTTTCCGTTTTTCACTGCTTTGTCGATAGCAACTGAAGTATCTCCAGCCTTGCCGATTCCTACACCAACCTTGCCTTTTTTGTTACCAATAATAACTGCGGCGCTAAATGTAAATCGTCGTCCACCTGATGAAACTCGAGTCACTCGTCTAACACTGATCATTTTCTGATCGAATTCTGATTTTACTCGCTCTTTTCCGGCTCGTGGATTTCTTTTTTTGTTTTTCTTGAAATCTCCTCTATTTCGTGGAGGGAAAGTTTTCTTGTCAGTAGAAGCAACAGTAGCAGAATTATCTGCAATTGGTGTTGCGTTGTTTGTTACTGTATTTTCTGTTTTGTTTTCTGTGACTTCCATATGTATTAAAATTCTAATCCACCAGCTTTTGCTGAGTCAGCAAAAGTTTTGATGTTACCTGCGAATAAATAGCCTCCTCGATCGAAGACAACCTTTGCAATTTTCTTTGCCTTGGCTAGTTCAGCGATTTTTGTTCCAGCTGAAACAGCTCTTTCTTTTAGAGTTTTTCCCTTTTCTGTTTTTGTCCAAACATATACAAGAGTGTTTCCTGAAGTATCATCAATCAACTGTGCTGTGATGTCCTTGTTTGATCGGAAAATTGAAAGTCTAGGTCGATCTGCTGTACCAGAAATCTTTGCGCGAATTCGCTTTTGTCGTCTTGCTCTTTTTTGTGCTTTTAATTCTGACATATTATTTTAATTATACGTTTTTCTTACCTTCTTTTCTTCGAATAACCTCTGTCGCGTATCTAATTCCCTTGCCTTTGTATGGTTCAGGTTTCTTTAGAGATCGAATCAAAGCAGCAAAGTGACCGACTAACTGTTTATCAATTCCTGAGATGTTGATCTTTTCTTTCTCAACTGTCATTTTGATCCCCTCTGGAATCGGTACAGTAACAGGGTGTGAGAATCCGATTTTCAATACAGCATTTTTGCCCTGTACGTCGATTTTGTAACCGACACCCTCGATGATGAGGTTTTTTTCGTAGGCCTTGTTAACACCAGTGATCATATTATCAATGATTGAAGTGTATGTTCCCCACAAAACTAGTGTCTGTGCATCTTGGTTTTTTGGTTTGACTACAATAGTATCCTCTTCTTTTGTAATTTCAACTACTGGAGTGTAATCCATTGTCAATTGACCTAGTGGACCTTTGACCAATACCTGATTCTCTGAAATTGTTATTTCAGTTTTTGGAATTATTTTAACTGGTTTTTTTCCGATTCGTGACATAAATTTTACCAAATTTCAAACATTACTTCGCCACCGACTTTGGCTGTTCGCGCGTCTTTTGCTGACATTACACCAGCAGAAGTTGAAACGACTGTTAATCCCAAACCATTCTGCACATTGTTAATCAAAGATGATGCCATGTAAACTCGCTTTGATAGTTTTGAAATTCTCTTTACATCTGTGATTGCAGGCTTTCCTTCTGCGTCATATGCCAACTCTACATTAATTGATCGTGTCTTCTCTTTGACATCGAAAGACTTAATGAAGTTTGCCTTCTCTAGTACTGAAAGAATATTTTCAGTCAACTTTGAATTAGGTACGACAACATTATTTTTGCCGGCTGTTGAAGCGTTCTTCAATTTGATTATTAGGTTTGAAATTTTGTCTACTACCATGATGATTTTTTAATTCCTGGGATTTGTCCCTCGTTAGCTAATTCTCTAAAGCAAATTCGACACATATCGAAATCTCGCATATAACCTCGCTTTCGACCACATTTAAAACATCGTCGAACGACTCGAGATGCAAATTTTGGTTTCTTTTGTGATCTTGCGATTACTGATGTTTTTGCCATAAAAGTAAGGGTTATACTATCAATTTGAATATTATATGTCAATCTTTAATCCTTTTTGAAAGGCATTCCGATGAATTCCAAGTACGACAATGTTTCATCGGCAGTTTTACAATTTGTTACGATTGTAATACCCAATCCAAAAGCATCTTTAATATCCTGATCTGATGTCTCTGGGAAGATTGAGTTTTCCTTGATTCCTAATGTAAAGTTACCCATTTCATCAACACTTTTCTTTGAAAGACCTAGGAAGTCTCTCGTTCGAGGCAATGCAATATGAATCAACTTATCAACGAAATCTCGAGCCTTCTCACCTCTCAATGTGACTCGGTATCCTGACAACTGCCCTTCTCGCACTTTGAATGTGGCAATAGATTTTTTAGCCAACTGTGAAGATGGTTTCTGTCCTGTAATTAGAGAGATGCTCTTCTCGATGAACTTCAATTTATTTTTATCATCTACTGAACCTACTCCAGATCCAATAACAACTTTCATAATTCTTGGAGCTTGCATTGGACTTGTATAGCCAAATTTATCTTTTAGCGCTGCAAAAACTTCTTTTTCTTTTTGGGTTACACTTTTAAACATATATTATTTGGTTAGAGCTACATTAGAAACATCGATTGGCATTGGGCGCTGGACTATTTCACCCTTTTTACCGTTGACTCGTGGTCGTACATGCTTTTTGGCGATATTAACACCCTCGACTACTACCTTGTTCAGCTTTGGGAAAGCCTTGAGAACCTTGCCTTTTGTTCCCTTGTCTTTACCTGCCAAAACTATTACGTTGTCGTTTTTCTTGATTTTCATATATTTAAATAATTTCTGGTGCCAATGAAACAACACTTTGATATCCTAATTCTGCAATTTCTCGAGGGATAGGACCGAATACTCGGTTTGCAAGTGGTTCGTGTTTGTCTTTGTCTACAACAACAACTGAATTTTCATCGAATCGAATGTATGATCCATCCTTTCTTCGGAAAGCTTTCTTCTGTCGAACAACTAGTCCGCACAATACGTCTTTCTTTTTAACCTGTTTTCGTGGCTGTGCTTTCTGTACAGAGAAAATAATTAGGTCGCCAATTTCTGCGTATCTCTTTCTTGTTGAACCCAAAACCTTGAAAACGCGTCCGATTTGCGCTCCTGAGTTATCTGTTACTGTTACTAGTGATCTGTCTTGTATCATAAGCCTATTTTTCAATTGAAACTAACTTGAATCTCTTGTCTTTAGAGATTGGTCTAGTTTCGTTAATAATAACCATGTCACCGATTTTGGCAGTGTTGCCTGCGTCGTGTGCCTTGATTTTCTTTCGTGACTGAATAAATTTTCCGTATTTAGGATGTTTAGTGAAGCTTGAAACAGTAACAACAATGGTGTCCTTCATTTTGTCTGAAGAAACAATTCCCTTTAGAGATTTACCCTTCAATTCAACTTCTGTATTCTTTTGTTTTGTTGCTCGTTTCATTATTTATTATTTAAAACAGTTAGAATTTGCGCTACTAATTTTTTCAAAGTTTTTCCTTTGCCAGCGTCTTTGCTGTTTGCTCCAGAAATGCTGAATCGTAATTTTCTCAAAGCCTCTCGTGTTTCAGCGAGTTCTTTCTGTAGATCTTTTTCAGTTTTGTTTTTCAATTCTTTTGTCATGTTTTGAGAAGTTACTCTACCTTAAAAATTACAATCGCGCAACGACTTTGGTTTTCATTGGCAATTTTGTGCCCGCCTTTCGCAAAGCCTCTTTTGCGATTACTGGTTCGACTCCATCAACCTCGAACACAATTCGACCCGGGAAAACCTCAGCCACGTATCCGACCAAATCTCCCTTTCCCTTTCCGAGTTTAACTTCGGCAGGTTTCTGTGTGTATGGTCTGTCTGGGAAAATTCGAATCCATGCTCGTCCAACCTTGCCCAAATGTCGTGACATCGCCTTTCGAGCTGCCTCGATCTGATTTGAAGTTACTCGAGCGTACACCATAGCCTTCAATCCGAATGAACCGAAGTCAACGAAAGTACCTCTTGTTTCTGCGCGAAGAGCTTTGGTTGCGTGCATTCGTTTTGTTTGCCACTTTCGATGTTTTACTTTTTTAGGAAATAGAGACATATGTTTTATTTATTAAAAATTTCACCTCGGTAAATCCAGACTTTGATACCTAGGTCACCCTGGGCAATCGCCGCCTTGACTCGCGCGAAATCAATATCCGCTCGGAAAGTCTGAAGAGGCACCTGTCCTCTTTTCATTTCTTCTGTTCGGGCCATATCAGCACCGTTCAAACGACCTCCTACTCGGATTCGGACTCCCTTTACGTCACGGTTAGCCATGACTTTCTCTACCATTTGCTTCATTACTCGTCGGAAAGGCATTCTTTTTTGCAAAGCGTCTCTGATCATGAGCGCAACAATTCGTGCGTCGCTTTCTGCTGAACGAATTTCTTCGACATCGATTTTCAACTCTACTTTGTCGTTGTAAATATCGTTCTTCTTCATGAATTTGATGACGTCATTTCGCAATGTGATTGCTCCGTCGCCATTTCGACCAACAATGAAACCTGGGCGTGATGTTTTGATGATGATTCGATACATCTTGTCGCTGCGTTCCATCTCAATAGAACCCACATACATATCCATCAATTTCTTCATCAAAAATTCTCGAACTAGGGTGTCAGCCTTGAGATAGTCTCGGAATTTTTTGTTAGCACCAAACCATCGAGATTTCCAATCTCTGATGATACCTAGTCTATGTGAAAATGGATGTACTGTATGTGACATAATTATTTTTTATTAATTTTCTTTGCCTTTTTTACTGGCGCTTTCTTGGCAACAACTTTCTCTGTTGCTTCAGATTTTGCTGGAAGAGCCTTGGCTCCCTTCTCGGCCAATACTACTCGGATATGGCTAGTGTGTTTGTGAATTGGGAAAGCTCGCCCGCGCGCTCGTGGCATGCTGCGTTTTAGGATTGGACCACCGTTAACAGTGATTTCCTTGATATACAAATTTTCTGCGCCCATCTTGAAATTGTGTGAAGCGTTTGCGACTGCTGATTTGATCAATTTTGTGATTGGCAAAGACGCTTTCTTTGGGATGAATGCGAGAGTGTTAAGAGCAGAACTAACCATTTTGCCTCTTACTGCGTTAGTTACGAGTCTCATCTTTCTTGGTGCCTGTCTATGATTTTTTAGTTCTGCTGTTATCATATATTATTTTTTAGTTTCCACAGCGGCTTTCGCAGATTTTGAAGCAGCAATTTCAGCCTCTCGTTTAGCCTGATCCTGTTCCTTCTGCATTTTACCTCCGTGGTTGGTAAATTTAGTTGTAGGTGAAAATTCTCCCAATCTGTGACCAACCATCTCCTCTGTGACCAAAACCTCGATGTGTTTCTTGCCGTTATGTACGCCAAATTTGAATCCGACCATTTCTGGTGAGATTTGTGATCGTCGTGACCATGTGTTAATAACACCGGTTGATAGCGGTTTTTTACCTTCGATTTTTGATAGTAATTTTGGATCTATTAGAGGTCCTTTTTTGATTGATCTTGTCATGTTGAGAAAGAAAAAAGCCCACATTGAGCTTGGGTGATATCTTATCAAAATATGTTTTATTGTCAACTGTTTTTACTCTCTATCTCTCCTTTTTGAAGTTTCTCCAAAAATTTCATCAATTCTTTAGAACTTCTTTATCAGGATTTTATGTCGCTTTTATATAATCGACGGGTGAGAAATTACTCCAAATACATTGCCAAGCACAAAATTCTATATAACAAAATCGGTGCGATTCCCTGCCAAGCACTCGGTGATGAGCTGGTACATTTTAATAGCCATGGGTTTAAACATTTAATTAGGAAAAATGGTGTTTTGAGACCACGCAGAGAACAAGCAGCCCGTCTTGCTCTACTGAGGTTTTGCAAATCATTAATATTCGAAAAGGGTTCTCTGGTTAGATTTACCGAAAATTACACGAACTCAAAACACACTCAATTCTGGTGTCTTATAGGCACTATTGAATCAAAAAAGATCAAAATCGTAATCCGTAAAACTGGCGAAGGGAAAACACACTTTTTCAGCGTTTTTGAAAGTAAATAATTTAAAACAAATAATTCCCTTTCGGGAATTATTTGTAGGCTTGCTATCTACTGTATGTTGATGAGGACTCACGTCCCACAAGCTATGAATAAATAGTAGCAAATTCACGTAAAAAAACAAGCGAAATTTTAGCCCTAAAACAAAAGCCCCTTTTGGGACTTTTGTACGCTTGCTATCTACTGAATGTGGATAGGGAACTTATCCCACAAGCGTAATATAAATATAGAACAGCCAGTTTCTATTGCAAGAAAAACTTTGGCAAAATCGGACGGTTGATGTTGAAAACTTCAAAATAGCACGGTTTTGCAACATCAATTAACCTGTTTTATAAAAGAAAAAACGAGGCATCACTGCCCCGCCCTTTCTCTAAACGCGACTAGATTAGTCTCGCTCTGAAGCTTCCGCTCGCAATTTTTCGATGAATCGCGCAGCAGCTTCTTTACCTCCCAATCCGAATGCAAGTCCGAATCCAAGAGCCAAAGCAACGATCAAACCTGTAAACAGAGTTTGCATGAAAATTGCTCCGATTCCCAATTGTGACAACGCAATCAAAACTGCGAAGATCAAAATAGCCCATTTTGTAATTGAACCTAGCATGTTTGCGTGGCTCATTCCTGCGGCCTTTGTGCTTGCTACTACAGTCTTCTTTAGGAAGTCTGAGACAACCACAGCAACCAACAAGATCAAAACAGCTGCAACAACCTGTGGAATGTAATTAATTACAACTCCCTGTAGGAATGTATTTACCTGTGTTAATCCTAGGATATCAAATGTAGCCATCAAGAAGACAACGATTACGAACCATCGGACCAATTCACCAATGAATTTTCCTGAGTTCAAAGCGTATCCTGCTTTTGACATCAATTTGTCCAAACCAGCAGCAGCCAAAGCGCTATCCAATTTGATTGATTTGATAATCTGTGCGACAACTTTTGCTAAAGCGGCTGCAATCAACCAACCTAGCAACAAAACGATAATTGCGACAATCAATTTTGGTACGAATGCAGCTACACCGCTGAAAACTTCTCGGTATGATGCAACCAAAACGCTTGTCCAGTCATTTAGAGTCATTAATTTAAAAGTTAAACTGATAATAAAGTACTTTATCACGGTTATACACCGTCCTTTAATTATATCACGAAAATTAATGTGCCAACCCTATTTTATCTACGATAATTTCATGTGGATAGTCCAAGACGTCGCGAATCAGGCGATCACAAATGCTGTGACGATATTTGAAGTCCTCAGTTTTGAGGCTTGTGAACTTTAACTCCTTACCGATTTCTGATTCCATTGTTTGGACTATATTTTTCAATTGTCTTTCACTAATTTCATCTCCTACTACCAATAGGTCGATGCGACTATCGTCAGATTGAATGAAGACTCCGGAAACGATTATCAATTTAATCTTCCCCGTTTTACCTATTCTCTTTGCTATATCGCCCTGTTGTAATGGCTCGTTATTGATTAATAGATTTTTAAGCTGTTTTAGAAAACCAAAATCCTGATTCAAAATATATCCTTTGCTTCTCTTTTTTATTAGAGAAATGTCTGCGAGCAATCTCAATTCGCGATTTGCATTTTCTGATGTAACTTTTGCCTTGGTGACAATTTCACTCTTTTCAAAATTAATTTCTGGATTAAATAAGAAAAGTTTCATTATCTTTACCCGGGCAGAACTACCAAAAAGTTTTTCTAATACATGATGCGTCATATTCTAAATGAAATACATTGTTACAGCGAGACTCACACAGATTATCGCTAGAAAAATTACAATCAATTTGAAGGAATCTTTGTTTAACATGTCTAAATTATACAAGATATCTGATTTTTTCGCCTATTCCAATTGTGATTTCTTTGTTGTTGAATATTGCCAAATGGTTATTTTTTCTTTTTGTTTGTTTTTTTGTTTTTTGAAGCTTTCTCCCTATCTAATTCGATTTGTTGAAAGGATGATGGGTCAATAACTAACACAGATTCAGACAGGGTTCGGCCGTTTGGATATTGTAGCGAGAGGTTTTCTGTCTGGTTTTCCACAACTAATCCACTGATTTCCCCCATGATGTTAACAGCTTTTCCGGAATTTATTATGGTGTCTTGAGGGAAAATAAAGGTTTTCGAGCCAATCTCTCCCTTTTTTGTGATCTCAAAACCACCCACATTTACCTCGAATGCAGATCGGTTTTCTAACAGGATATCAACAAGTTTTCCACGATTTGATGCCGTTATGACTATACCCGGCTCTTTTATAGCCACCTTTATACGAGAAACAGCTTGCTCACCCGATTTCGCAGCATTAGTGACAACATTATATTCCCCCGATGAATAGTATGCATGTTTAATCTTATTCCCGGTTGCAGAATCTCCATCACCGAATGACCACAGGTATTTTATACCGGTATTTTTCTCCTGATTGTGATTGGCGTGAAATTCAATTGGAGTATTCACAAAACCTATTCTGTCTCG